>JAFADM010000012.1 GCA_023424865.1 Bacillota bacterium
TACCATTAAGAAGGTGGATCAGGCTGCCTCTAAGAATCTTATTCACAAGAACGCCGCCTCCAGAAAGAAGTCCCAGCTTACCAAGGCTTTAAATGCACTTTCAGCAAAATAAGAATCCCATTCGTTACGGCAATAAGCTATTGCTGCGAATACCGGGAATCTTGCTATAAAGAAGCTGAGTAAAGGGAAATTCCCTGATTGCTCAGTTTTTTTTGTTGTCTAAATAAGATACGGTTCTGCTGACTTGTTTTCATGCCAAGCCACCCTGGCACACTTTATAATCACTGCTGTGCCTTTCGCTCCGGAACTGCCGGAACTGAAGGTGGCTTGCCAGAAAACGCTGATTTAAATACCAACTCACACTATAATGCAATGACCGCTGTAATTCTGTTCCCCTTACTCGCCACTTTTCTTCCTACTCGCTATCTTCCTGAGTTACCTCTACGTTAAAGCCTGCGGTTTTTGTAATGCTTCCCTGGGTATAGCTTATACTTATATGAATAGCTCCAGCAGTGTTTAATACTGTCCCTGCCGCAGGGCTGGTGGTATATTGGGTAACGTGAGTAACCGTACCGTCACTTAAGGTAGCGCTGACTACAAGTCCACTTAAATCCAGAGTCTCACCTTTGGCATACACGGTTTTGGCAGGCGGGCTCGTTACTGCCAATGCTTCAAGAACAACAGGCTTATTTTCAAATTCCGCTGTTATTAGAACATTCTTGCTTGGCATGGTAAAGGAATTCCCATCAATAACCTCATTGCCGTATTTCAAGGTGCCTGCTTTCAGCTGCTTGCCCGAATCCGGTGTTATGGTGAGAACAATAGTGGTACCGGCCCGTGCTTTTGTGCGGTTGGCGGTAATGGTTCCTCCTGTCAGAGTGCCTACACGGATGGAAAAGGAGGGCATGGACATATTGTATATAAGCTTGCATAACTCACCACGGGTAACAGCCTGGCTGGGATTTAAGCTGGACCCATCGTAAAGGCCTTCAAACACATCGGCATTTAAGCTGGCCGAAATGCCGTCTCTTGCCCAGCTGGAAATACGTTCATAATCATCGTATTCCATGTAGGCATTTGAATTGGCTACCCCCAGGTTAAAGATGCGCTTGGTAATCAAAGCGATTTGCTCTCTTGAAACAAACTCCTCCGGTGAAAACCGGGTATCGGTTGTCCCGCTTAGTATTCCCAGGCTGTAAAGGACAATGGTGGGCATTTCGTAAAAATCTTTTAATTGGGTAATATCGGAAAAACCATGGTTTGTGTCCTTAATTTTCAGGAATCGGCACCAAATAACCGCCATTTCGCCTCGGGTGAGCTTTGCATCCGGCCTGAATGCGTCTGAACCGGTTCCTTTGACATACCCTTTGGCTTGGCAGAAATCGACGGCTGTTTTATAAGGGTAATTATCCTGCACGTCAACAAAGGAGGCAGCCATAGAAGATAAACTGCTTGCTGCCATAATCAGAACGCTTAATACTAGAGCTGTCCATTTTTTCGTTTTCATCTTTTCTCCTTTCATAAATATTCATTTTACTTTGCATAAACATTCATTTTCGTTTTTATAATGAATACAACATTATTTTTTGTAGAATACTAAATTTTTATATCAAGTAGATTAATGAAGTTATACCTTTCACACC
Source organism: Bacillota bacterium (assembly GCA_023424865.1). The sequence continues at coordinate 1,644 of JAFADM010000012.1, forward strand.
CATTGCAAAAAAACAATTCCTGTTTTTCGTTTTGTTTTTTCCAAATGATTAAAAAAACTCATTTCTGGCATTGACTTTTGACTTTTTAGAATTATAATGAAATTAAACATCAAACGTTTGATGTTTAATAATTCGTAAATTTCTTCATCATTCCATGCCAATGTATACGGAGGGAATAGAAATTTGGACAGAGACCATTCTCTATTTACTGAAAAGAGAAATTCAGGTTCGGCAGTGGATTACATGCTGGACAGCTTTCGAAAGCTTTTAATAACAAGACAGCTAAAGCCGGGAGACCTTATTCCCAGTGAAAGCGCACTTGCCGAAAGTCTAGGAATAAGCCGGGGATCCATTCGGGAGGGTATGAAAATTCTTTCAGCTTTCGGTATAGTGGATATTCGACGGGGAGACGGCACCTACATATCGACAAGCATTGGCGAATCCCTCCTTGATCCCTTTCTGCTCAGTCTTATGATGACAGAACATCAGGCTGTTGAAATGGTAGAGTTAAGGGAAATGATCGAGCTTAAGGTGGTGCGCCTGGCTATAAAGCATGGCTCTGCCGAGGATATACAGCACATCCTGGCGGCGGTGGCAAATATGGAAGAGGGTTTTAACCCGGCCTGCAGCCAGGCGGACAGGCTGAAGCTTGATCTGGCCTTTCACCACGCTCTTGGTAAAGCAACCGGAAACCGTCTTGTAGAAAACCTCTATCGCTTTGTTTTGCGGTACTTTGAGCCGGCTATTGAAAGCACCTACAAACGGGATCGCAATGAAAAATTTGCCCTTGAGCTCCATCGCCAAATTGCCGGTGCCATTGAAACGAGGGATGAGAAGGCAGCGGTGGAAGCAACACTGGCATCCATCCGGGAGTGGGAAGAGGTTTATCTTATCCAAACAGCCCTTAATCAAAAGCTCGGGGACATCGAACCCCCTCTCTTTTAGCCGGATTTGCTTACGCAAATGGCTGCCGATAATGAAGAGTCCTCAGTATAAAGGAAAGCTTTTGAAAAAGCACCTATTAAAGCACCTATTGTATTTAAAGGGAGGGATATACGGATGATTATTGATGCCCATGCCCATCTTGGCTATGATGTTGTGTTCGATGACGAGTCCTCGGAGGAGGAGCTTCTTCATGCCCATAAGGCTTACGGCATAACCGCCTCCATAGTTCAGCCCTTTGTGGGCAGGCCCTACCTTTCCGATACCATGGCCATACACGACAGAATCCATAGTCTTTGCAGGACCTATCCGGGCCGGTTTTACGGCATGGCCTCCATTAATCCTCATTTCAAGCCCGAGGATTACGAAAAAGAAGCAAAGCGGTGTGTTAAGGAGCTCGATTTTGTGGGGCTTAAAATCACCCCCATAGCCCATGCAACCAATCCCCGCTCACGGGACGGTCTTCATGTTTTTGAGGTTGCCAGCGCACTCCGGGTTCCCGTCATGGTTCATACAGGAAGCGGCACCCCCTTTTCCGATCCCATCATGGTTGTTGAAGCGGCGAAGACCTTCAGGGAAATTCCCATTGTGCTTGCTCATGCCGGAACGGATCTGCTTTTTGCTCAGGCCCTTTATTTAGCCTCCCAATTTGAGCAGGTTTATCTCGAGCCCAGCTGGCTGAGTATTCTCAATGTCCGAAAAGCCTTAAAAAGCCTTGGTCCTGAGAAAATTATGTTCTCATCGGATCATAGCATCAACATCCCCGTGGAGCTTGCAAAATACCGCACACTCCTTGAGGGTTCTCCCCAGCTTGAAACAGTTCTCTATAAAACCGCACTGAAAGTGTTTGGTTTAAAGCTCTAAAAGTCTGTCTATTTTCAAAAAGCAAATTTATAGGAGGAAGCCATGAAAGTAGCCGTTTTCGGCACCGGATACTGGGCGCAGTTTCAAATTGCTGCCTGGCAGAGCATCGGGGTCCAGGTTGTTGCCCTTTGGAACCGGACGAAGGAAAAAGCGGAGGCTGCGGCAGCCCGGTTCGGCATTCCCTTTGCAGGCGCCACACCTCAGGAGGTTTTTGAAAAAGCCGACTTTGATTTGGCAGACATTGTAACCGACGCAGAGGCCCATGAGGCGCTGGTACTTCTAAGCGCCCGCTATAAAAAGCCCGTAATCTGCCAAAAGCCTCTTGCCCTTTCCGGTGCCTCCTGCGATCGCATGGTTGCGGCCTGCGAGAAAGCCGGCGTATGGTTTGCCGTACATGAAAATTTCCGGTACCAGATCCCGCTGCGAAGACTTAAAGAGCTGGTGGAAGAGGGTCTTATCGGGCGACCCGTACGAGCGCAGCTTCAGCTTAAATCTCCGGACAGGGATATTATAAGCCGCCAGCCTGCACTAATCACCATGGACAGCATGGTGCTGCGGGATATGGGCCCTCATCTTTTTGATGTTGCAAGAAGCCTCTTCGGTGAGGCGGAATCCATCTATGCCCGTACGCTTTGTGCCTACCCCGACATCGGTGCCCAGGATACGGCCCATTGCCTGCTTGTTATGAAAAGCGGACTATTGCTGTCCTGTGATCTGATCCATACCTTTTATCACAAAGCCTTTATAGAAGGGGAAAAGGGCAGTCTGCTGCTCGACAGAAACAACCGGATACAGCTTATAACCCCTGAGGGCACAAAAAACCTCCCTGTTCCCGAGGCTGAGCCTCTTCCCTATATTCCATCCGAGGACTTAAGCATACATGGGAGCCACATCTTCAACGCCATTCCCCTGTGCCTAACCGCCCTTAAAAAGGCCTTTTGCGCCAATGAACCCGCAGAGACCTCGGGAAGGGATAATCGAGAGAGCATGCGTCTTGTTTTTGCAGCCATCCGCTCCAACAAGGAAGGCCGGGTGGTGCCACTGGATGAGGCCGGTCTTTAAATACCAGTTTAACAGTTCAGAGTTCACTAAGAAAGGAATGAGTGTATGTTAACTCATAAAACCATTGCCCTGGTGGGCGCGGGCGGCAAAATGGGCAGACGTATTTGGCCCAACCTGAAAAAATTCGGATATACCTTTTTAGGCTGTGAAAAGGACGAAGCCGGACTTGCGGCCCTTACAGGCGACGGTATAGAAGCCATAAACACACAGGACGGCGTTCAAAGGGCGGATATTGTTATTTTAGCTGTTCCCGACGCCGCACTTCCCGACTTGTCCGAGAAAGTTGTTTCCCTTTTAAAGCCGGGAACCCTTGTCATTACACTGGATCCTGCCGCAGCCAGGGCAGGAAAGCTTGCCACCCGGGAGGACTGCACCTTTATAGTAACCCACCCCTGCCATCCGCC
>JAFADM010000040.1 GCA_023424865.1 Bacillota bacterium
ATAATGCTGGCCGAGTATCTCATTGATGCCCAGGCTTCCGCCTACCTTACGGGAAGAATTATCGGCAAATACCTGGGTGAGGAGTTTGAGACGCCGGAGAGCTTAAAGGGAAAGAGCAAGGCCGGCTATGCGGGCCTTGAAAAAGAAGCGCTTTTAAAGGCTGTGGGAGACACTGTGAAGCGTTTTGGCTTAGTCAGCGCCCTCCAACTGCAAAAGCTCAGGGAGAGTAGCCAGGAGGGCCTTTATAATGATGTGGAGCTTCCTCTGGCACTGGTTCTTGGCAGTATGGAGCATGTGGGCTTTAAGGTTGATCAGAAGGTTTTGGACGATTTTGGAGCCCAACTGGAAAAGCGGATTTTCTTATTGGAGCAAAGTATCTTTGGGGAAGCGGGAGAGGAATTCAATATTAATTCCCCTAAGCAGCTGGGGGTTATTCTTTTTGAAAAGCTGAGCCTTCGTGCAGGAAGAAAGACCAAGACAGGCTATTCCACCGATGCAGAGGTTTTGGCGGAGCTGGCGGAGGATCATGCCATTATTCCCTATATTCTGGAATACCGTCAGCTTATAAAGCTTAAGTCAACCTATGCCGAGGGGCTTGTAAAGGTTATACGCCCGGATACGGGAAGAATACACAGCACCTTTAACCAGACGGTGACGGCAACGGGCCGTATCAGCAGCACCGAGCCTAATTTGCAGAACATACCCGTTCGCACGGAGCTGGGAAGAGAGATCCGGAAGGCCTTTGTTGCCCAGTCAGGCTATGTTTTCGTAGACGCCGACTATTCCCAGATTGAGCTTCGGGTACTGGCTCATATTACGGAAGACGAAATGCTTAAAAAGGCCTTTGTGGAGGGTCTGGACATTCACACTCAAACGGCCTCCCAGGTGTTTAATGTTCCCAAGGAGCTGGTGACAGGGGATATGCGCCGCAGCGCAAAGGCAGTCAATTTTGGAATTGTTTATGGCATAGGCGACTTTTCTCTTGCTAAGGATATCCATGTAACCAAGAAGGAAGCTGCCCGCTACATTGAGGGCTACCTTAATACTTATCCCGGCGTTCGCCGCTATATGGAAGATACGGTTAGGCTGGGTGAGGAAAAGGGATATGTGGAAACCATGTTTCACCGTATAAGGTATATCCCGGAGCTTAAAGCCTCCCAGTTTTCGGTAAGGGGCTTCGGCAAGCGCGTGGCTATGAACACACCCATACAGGGAAGTGCGGCGGATATTATAAAAATCGCCATGGTAGGAGTCTGGCGGGAGCTTAAAGCCCAGGGCCTTAAATCCAGGCTCATTCTCCAGGTTCATGACGAACTCATTGTAGAAACCTGGGAGGAGGAGCTGGATAGGGTAAAGGCTATTGTGAAATCCGGTATGGAATCGGCGGTTAAGCTTTCGGTACCCTTGACGGCGGACGTTTCCACAGGACGGACCTGGCACGACGCTAAATAGGATTGAACGCAGCTATACGGACGGACCTGGCAATAGGATTGAACGCAGCCAAAAGAACCGTCTGGCACGACGCCAAATAAATTGAACGCAGCCAAAACAGGAGTAATAAATGAAAACAATAGGTGTTACTGGGGGAATAGGTGGAGGAAAGTCTACTGTTTCCCGCCTTTTGAAGGAATTGGGAGCGGTTGTTATTGATGCCGATGTTCTTTCACGGGAATGTACGGAAACGGGTAAGCCCGCCTTGTTAAAGATTGCTGACGCCTTTGGTTCCGGGGTTTTAGAGGAAGACGGTTCACTTAACAGGAAAAAGCTGGCTGACCGTATCTTTGCCAATCCGGAGGAACGAAAGGTTCTGGAAGCCATTATTCATACGGAGGTAATAGCTGAAATGGCTCGTCAGCTAAGTACCTTAAGGCATAAGGGGTATAAGGGGATGGCAGTTTTGGATGTGCCCATCCCGGTAAAGAAAGGCTTTCTGGACACAGTGGAGGAAGTTTGGGTAGTGGCCTGCAACCAGGACGAGCGTATCCGGCGTATTATGGCCCGAAGCGGCCTTAGCCGGGAGGAGGCGGAAAAAAGAATAGGCTCCCAGCTTTCTCAGGAGGATTATCTGGCTCTGGCCCACAGGGTAATCTGGAACCAGGGAAGTATGGACAATCTTCGGGAAGAAGTGGCAAGGCTATACGGTGAGGTCATGAGCAATCAGCCTTAAAAGGGTATGAAAGCATTTCATGCCTGTCGGAACAGACCGCCCCTCATGGACAAAATAAACTGTAGCTGAGGATGAAGGAAGCGGAAGGGGAAATAAGAAACATAAAAAGAGGAATGAGAAAGAAGAATTAAGATAAAAGGCTTTAAGATAAAAAAGATTTAAGAGAGCAGCATTTAAGATAAAATAAAAAAATTAAAATTAAGATTAAGATAATGAAGTATTAAGAGAATGAAGTATTAAGAGAAAGAAGGCCCAGGAAGATAACCTCCTCGGACCTTCTTTGCATTTTTCAGCATAAACCCTGAATGGGTTACGGATTAACTCCTGGAGCCCTGGTTTTTTAAGTAATTATCCATGGCATAAACGGATTCACTGCTAATTACATGTTCAATGGCGCATGCATCGGTATCTGCAATTGCCGGATCCACTTTCAATACTGCTGTCAGGAATTTTTGAATGACGGTGTGCTTATTGGAGATAAATTCAGCCAGCTTATGACCTTCAGACGTAAGCACAATTTCCTGATACTTCTCATTCATTATGAGGCCTTTTTCGGACAGTACGGACATAGCGTTGTTTGTACTGGCCTTTGTCACATTCATGCGGGCAGCAATGTCAGTCACCCGTGCGCCTTTTCCATCGACGGAGAGTTCATAAACGGCTTCCAGATAGTTTTCCATGGCAAAGGACAATTTTTCCATAGCTTTTCCCTCCTTACTCTTATTGTAAACGCAAACGGAAAAAAAAGAAAGGCTGCATCCAATTGACAAAGTTAGACAAACCTTATATAATACATTCATAAAAACATAGTGGTATTAAATAGTACTACTATAACTGCGAAGTTTGAGAAACCAAAACAGCCTTTTAATAAGGCTATACCGGAGGAATAATGTGAACCTTGTAGAATGCCTGATGAAAACAGGACTTACAGGACACGAATCGGAGCTGTATATTACCCTTTCCAGAGAAGGGGCTCTTACCGGCTATGAAGCGGCCAAAGCCACTGGCATATCCAGAGCCAACGCGTATCAGGCGCTTGCAGGACTTGTGGCCAAGGGAGCGGCTTATACGGTGGAGGGGAAAGTGCTTCATTACACCGCCGTGCCTGCAGAGGAATATTGTGCCAATGTGGGACGGTTTATGAAGACGGTACTGGAAAAAATCACACAGGAATGTCCCACAGGAAAGAATTCCTCAGAGCCTTACCTTACCATAAGCGGATTTACCCATATCCTCAATAAAATGAAAAATATGATTGAAGGCGCTCAGGCCAGGGTCTATGTCTCGCTCTCGGATAAGGAGCTTGCAAGCATTCACGACACCCTGGAAAGTGCAGTGAAAAGAGGATTAAAGGTGGTTGCCATCGTTTCCGGAAAGGCAAGGCCCGAAGGGGTTACCATATACCCAATGAATAAGGAACCCGGTTCGGTTCGTCTTATAGCCGATTCATCCTATGTGTTAACCGGAACCTTAAGCGGCAGTGAGGAGGATACCTGCCTTTTTTCAAAAAACAAATCTCTGGTGGAGTTGATTAAGGATTCTCTGAAAAACGAGATACGGCTGTCTCAGCTGGCATCAGAGGTTACGGATCAGGATTAGGGAATGTCATGTTACCCATAACGGTTTAAATTCATCAATAGATTAGGAGATGCGCAATGAAAAAAACATTTGTCAGCAAGGAGAAGCTTCAGGAAATTACAAAAACCTATCCCACGCCCTTCCATTTGTACGACGCGAAGGGAATAACGGAAAATGCCCGGAAGCTCAAGCAAGCCTTTTCCTGGAACAAAGGCTTTAAAGAATATTTTGCGGTGAAGGCAACCCCAAACCCCGCCATACTGTCACTTTTGAAGGAAGAGGGCTGCGGTATGGACTGCTCCTCGTATACGGAGCTGCTGCTTTCTGAGAAAATCGGCTGTACAGGGCCCGATATCATGTTTTCGTCCAATATGACACCTGCCGAGGATTTTATACTGGCTACCAAGCTCAATGCCACCATTAACCTGGATGATTTTACACATATCGATTTTCTGGAGAAGGTAGCCGGCCTGCCTGAAATCATCAGCTGCCGCTATAATCCCGGCGGCGATTTTGCCATTAACAACACCATTATGGATACCCCAAGCGAGGCTAAATACGGCTTTACCTTTCAACAGCTTGTAGAGGGCTTTACCCTTTTAAAGAGCAAGGGCGTAAAGAAGTTCGGTCTTCATGCCTTTTTAGCCAGCAACACCACCACAAACGAGTATTATCCGGCCCTTGCCCGCATTCTTTTCAAAGCGGCAGCAGAGCTTCATGAAAAGACGGGTGCGGATATTGCCTTTATAAATCTTTCAGGCGGTGTTGGCATCCCTTACCGTCCCGAACAGGAGCCTGCGGATATTCTGGCTATCGGCGAGGGCGTCCGAAAAGCCTATGAGGAGGTCCTCACGCCTGCGGGACTTGGTAATGTGGCCATTTACACCGAGCTGGGCCGTTTCATGCTGGCGCCCTACGGCTGCCTGGTGGCAACTGCCATTCACGAGAAGCACATATACAAGGAATACATCGGTCTGGATGCCTGCGCAGCCAATTTAATGCGCCCTGCCATGTACGGCGCGTACCATCACATAACCATTGCCGGCAAGGAGAACTGGCCTTCGGATCATACCTACGATGTGGTTGGCGGTCTTTGTGAAAACAACGACAAGTTTGCAGTTAACCGAAGCCTTCCACAAATTGATAAGGGTGATTTAGTCATTATTCATGATACGGGTGCCCACGGGTCTGCCATGGGCTATAATTACAACGGCAAGCTTCGCTCCGCTGAAATTCTCCTGGGTGAGGACGGCTCCTTCCGCCTGATTCGCAGAGCCGAAAGGCCGGAGGATTATTTTGCCACACTGGATTTCTAGGTCAGAGTGCACGACTAAAGGCTTTGAACCCTTACCCTATGAAAGCGCAAGCCTAAACTAGAAAAGAAAAGCAGACAATAAGAGCACACCCATTGAGGTATGAATTCCTCATGGGTGTGCTTTATTATTAAAGCATCACGGCGAAATCATTATACTGGAATAATCCAATATCAGAAATTTAAATAAGCAATTGCAATCCTGCCCTGCAGGGTCAAGTGTCGATAGGATTGCGGGTTTCAGCGAGTATGGTTTGAGCTTTCCCATGGTGATGTGGGGTAAGCCGACTCTTGTGTGGGATTTTATTTCGCTGAAAACCGTGGTGGAAACGCTCTGCGGCTTTATGGCGTCCGGCGCCGACCAGCCGCTGCGTATTTGCAAGCAATGCGGAAACGTGTTCATCACCAAGCATGGAGGGACGGAGTTCTGTTCGGGGCGGGGCTTTAATCAGTACAATGTGTCTAAACACAGGGGCACAGAAAAATCTTGATAAAAACAAATTATTTTAAAATGAATGTCACAAAACCGTGTATTGAATTGTTATAAGGGCACAGACGGCTGATAAATAAGGAAGGAGGAGCACATGAATGATAGAGATTTAGGGCGGCGCTTTATCACTGGTGGTGAAGATGAATTGGAAGAGATAATCAATCTGTACGGTGAAAAGCTGCTGCGATACGCTACTGCAATCCTGTGCGATTATCACGAAGCGGAAAATATAATACAGGATGTTTTCTTTTCGGCGTATCAAAACCGCGCCGCATTTGACGGAGAAAATCTTTCTGCATGGCTCTATAAAATTACATACAATCGTAGCCTAAATCAACTGAAAAAACGTAAAATAGTTTATTTTAGTGAAATTCGCAATGAAGAAGCTATACCTGCCAAAGGCATGGGCTTGAGCGATGAGACGCTGCACGCCCTGCGGAGGCTTAAAGCAAAAGAGAGGGCTTTGCTGTATGCCCGTATTATGGAAGGGCAGAGCTATGAAGAAATCGCTCTGCGGATGGGGTGTTCTACGTCAGCTTTGCGTAAACAATATGAGAGAGCTAAGAAGAAGATGGCGGAGTACCTTACCGCAGAATATAAACGAAAGGAGTCCATACATGAGTGCATTTGATAAGAATGAAAAAACGATATACGATGCGCTTTCTCAAATCACTGTTGATGCAAGCGAAATTAAGGGGAAAGTTCAGGGCAGGCTGCACAAAGATGAATTCAGTGCTGTACCTCCTCGCCGGGCACGGTGGTCCATGCCGGCAGTGGCAGCAATCGCGCTATTGATGGTATTGGCTGGCACAGCAACGGCTGCGGCTTTTGGGGGCTTTGATTGGTTTATTCAGAAGTTCAATCCTACTTATGGTGCGCTTGTTGAGCCGGTAGAAATTTCTTGTGAAGATCAGGGCATCCGCATGGAGGTCATTGGGGCGCAGAAGTACGGAAATAGGGCGATCATCTATCTTTCTCTTCAAGATATAAGCGGGCAAAACCGCTTGACGGAGCAGACCGATTTCAGGGATGGATTTAATGTAAAATTGAATTCCCAGGGACAAGGGGCAGACGAGTTGAACAGCTTAAGCTGGTATAAAGAAATGCTTTATTTTGATAGGGATACGAATACTGCTTATTACGAATTCACTATTACGGCCAATTCTTCATATTCTTCCATATCCGATAGGCTGGAGGTTAGCAGCTTTCTGATCTGCTTTGATATCAAAGACTATGAGTATGAACCGGTTTCCGTATCTCTGGACAATATCGGTGAGGCGAAAACAATAGCCATAAATGAAGATATGATCTGGGGCGGAAACGGTCAGCCGGCCGACTGGAGCATTTTCAAAAAAGCGCTTACGCCGGGTCGTTACGCTGCCCTTCCCCACGGAGAGGACGATCAATGGATTTCCAATATTGGCATTGTGGACGGCAAACTGCATGTGCAGACCGGCAAAATTTTCCATAAGGAGTTTGGCAGCAGCGACGCCAGCCTTTCTCTGATGGCACCGGACGGCGAATTGATTGAATTTGATTATGCGCTGAACTTATTCGGCGATAATAATTATCAATTACTTGACTTTGAAGAGAACGGCTATCCTGATGCAACCTATAAGTATGAGGAATTTGTCTTTTCCGTCGATACTGAAAGTTTGGATGACTACACCCTTTGCTATAGCGGCCTCGTATCTTCCGGTGTAAAAGGCCAATGGAAAGTAGCAAGCAACCTCAGCGAAACCAGTCAGCAGATGATTATCCTGACAGAAGAAATTTCTGTAGAGGGTTATCTCTTTGAGCATGTCCTGCTCAGCCCTCTGGGGTTGCAGCTTATCGGCTCTTACGAGGGGGATGATTTTGTAGCGGACAAAATATCTGTGGCTATCGAAACCCCTGACGGTACTTTCCCTTTGGACATGGGCGCAAGCCAGAACGCTCATATGTTTAATTTAGAATGGAGTCCAGACAAACCTCTTGATATTACAACCGTTACTGCTGTGGTTATAAATGATACACGCATTCCTGTAAAATAGGCAGCGATCGTATCGTGTCTTTAGTTTGAATTATAATGAAAAAGAGGACCGTCAATATCGCTGGCGGTCCTCTCTTCGTATGTCGGCGGTTACATTTCCAATTCCATTTCATCAATTTGCTGCTGTACCATATCGCGCAACTATTCGTGCTGTTTGACAAGCTGGTTGCGCAAGTCTTTTAGGCTTCTTTTTATTTCTTAAATCAAAGCATGCTCTCTTATTTTTCGTTTCAAATAAGTTTTAGGTTTGTTCCCTGTTCATGATTTTGCCGTGATTAAAGCTTCAGGGGTCTTGACTCTTAAGACATATATTGTTAAAATGATAACGACATGAAAATGAAAATCAGTATCAAATCCTGTTGTTCATAATGGACAAGGAATGGATTCTGTCAATTTTAAATTCAATACAGGAAAGGGTTGGGGAAAACATGAAAAAGATTGCAGTCATATACTGGAGCGGTACAGGCAATACCCAGATGATGGCAAATGCAGTAGCAGAAGGAGCAAAAGCCGCCGGTGCGGAGGTTTCTGTTTTGGAAGTCGGAGCTGCAAGTGTGGCAGATGCACTTTCAGCAGACGGTATTGCATTAGGATGCCCGTCCATGGGAAGTGAAGTTCTTGAAGAATCGGAAATGGAACCTTTTGTTGAGGATTTGACCAAGGAGGATTTAAAGGGTAAGCCTCTGGCACTTTTCGGCTCCTATGACTGGGGTGACGGTCAATGGATGAGGGATTGGAGCGAAAGAATGCAGGATAAGGGCGTTAAGTTGGCAGACGAAGGCCTTATTGTCAACAATACTCCCGATGACGAAGGCCTTGAGCTTTCCAGGGCGCTTGGCAGCAAATTGGCTTCGTTACTATAAAAATCGATTCGGAATTGCGGGATTGGCAGCATGGAGAAACAGGAAAAGGTGACTCTTCAATTTATCAGGCTTTTGGAGCGCTTACCGGAAAGGGAGTACATAAAATCGGTCATTGCCTACTCGGCGGCTCCTACTATCCGGAGTGAAAAGCCCTCCTCACTTATAACCTTTACCAATGACAGACGAAGGGCCTGTGACCTCTGGCGTTTGTACGGAAAGGAAATATGCGGGGAATTAAATCTTCTTTATGAGGAGCTGTTTGATCAGGGCTTTCGTATTAATGTGCTCTTCTATCGGAAGGAATGCCTTGAGGCGTGCCTGATGAACAGCGAGGCCAAAGCTTTCCTTAGGGACGAAGGCTATAAGGACACGGGTAATGTGAAGCTATGCCTTAATCGTCTGAAAAGGCGCTATGTAAACTGCTGCCCCCATGAAATCGGCATTTTTTTAGGAATACCGGCAGATGATGTGGCAAGCTTTATTGCACATAAGGGAAAGAACTGCATCCTGTGCCGTTACTGGAAGGTCTACCACAATTCCGGTAAGGCTGAGAGTCTTTTCAGAAGCTATGACAGAGCTCATGTGGAAGCGAGAAATGCAATAGAGGCTCTGTACAGATGTTCCGAAGCTTCTGAAGCTTGTGCTGTTGTATAGCTTTTAGTAAAAGTATTTGTATGATTTTCCAGAGTTAAATCTTTATCAGGATATCCTGGCCGGACAGAAGGAAATGCACCCATGATGCTGCATTTCCTTCTGTCCGGTTTTCATTTGCTGCAATATTCCTGTGAATCAGATTGAAAGAGGGTTGGACCCTCTTTTTTGTTTTCCCTTAATATTTCTTTGCACTGCATAAAACTATAGGCCACTCTTAAATCATTAAAATGTGCTTTAATGGAATGAGTGAAAAAGGTACTTCTGATTGTATATAAGGATGAAGGCGCTTTTAAGTAAGTTTGAATGAAGATAGTCCCTGGGTAACCCAAGGATTCCCTTTGAAACCGAGCTTTTTGTGAGGTTCAGATGGAAAGGAGGTATGCGCTTGGAAGACAGTGAAATTGTACAGCTATTGAAGGACTCCCCCGATGATGGCTTAAATGCTCTTCTGAAGGAGTACGGAGGGCTTTTGAAAGCTATCGTTCTCCGCATTCTGGGGGCGGCCGGAAAGGATGAAGGGGAAGAGGTGCTTTCCGACATTCTTTTGCGGTTTTGGCAGTCCGTGGAGGTCATTGACCCGGAAAGGGAAGGCGGCATAAAAGCCTATCTCTGTAAAATAGCGAGAAACACTGCAATAAACCGGAAGCGAAAGCGTGATAAATTAGCGGACATTACCCTGGAATGGGAGCTTGCTTCCGACTTTGATATGGATGAAACCGTTATCCACAATATGAATGAGTCCGTTGTTACTGCGGCTGTCAACAGCCTTCCCGAGCCGGACAGAACTATTTTTATAAGGCGCTATTACTGTTGTCAGAGAGTTAAGACCATTGCAGAAGAAATGGGACTCAGTCCAAAGCGGGTGGAAAATGTTCTTTCACGGAAGAAATCCCGACTAAAGTCATTTTTAAATGAAAGAGGTGTCATTCTATGAATCTTAATCAGGCCATGGATAATTATGAACCCTCAGAAAAGGATTTCCAGGTCCTCCCTATGGGCATGGACGAACGAAATAGAATCATTAAAGGTACACTGGCAAGGGCAGCGCATAAGGCGCATCTGCCACATAAAAAAGGCAAGGTGGCTCTGGTGGCCGCCGTTTCACTTCTCACGGTTACCATGACGGTAACGGCGCTGGCTCTGGGCACCGATATTTTTGAAAGGGCATTTGGCAGTGATGCGTCCAAATACCAGGACAACATCAATGTGGTAGGTGAAAATTCGGCTGTTGTTGAAGGGGAAGGGTATACCCTGAGTATTCACAGTACCCTGTTTACGGATAACGATGTCTATGCCGTTCTGGCAGTAAAGGGAACGGCTCTGGATGCCGAAGAACTGGCGGTAAGGGGGCGCATTGTGTTCCCGGATGTTGATCAAACCCTCTTTGGCCTTACCGGTAACGTGGAAGCGCTGGAGCCTCAGGAGGGGGATGAGGATACTCTCTATTTCCTTTATTCGGCAACCATTGCCACGACTTCGCGGGGGGCTGATAACCAGGAGCTTTACATTGCCGCAGGCGGAGGCAGCCATTTCCTTAAGTACAACAGCCTGAAGGATTATGAGGGCTTTGAACTGGAATTGACGGTAAGCCTTAAGGACAAGGACAGTATCCTTTCTTCCACTGTTTCAAAAGTATCTGCCGAGGCTTTAAGCTTTCACCCGGATCCGGCGCTTTACAAGGGCGAATACTATGAAACAGTGATGATAACCCCCTATGTCATAAAGCTTAAAGGCCAGAGCACAAAAACAACAGAGGAGCTGGAAGCCTTAAGTGCCCTGGCATGGGATGATCCCCGGTGGTACTGGTTCAATCCGGACATTTCCCTTACCCTGCTTTTGGAAGGGGGAGAGGAGGTCAGTCTGGAATACAATGCAGAGGACAGTATTGCGGCTCAAAAGGCAGGAGCAACCCTCCCTCTTATTAAGGATGAGGGGTATCCGGCTGGCGGGAGCGCAAGCGGCAATCCCGACGACGGCCGTTTTAGCGTAGAGTATAATTTCCGAAACTGGGAATTGGATCTGGCTAAAGTAGAAGGGGTCATTATAGATGGCGAACTATTTGAAGTAAATCCATAAATCCGGGTAATTAATAAAATATGAAAAAGCTGATTGCGGGAAGTTTTTGAGCAATCGGCTTTTTCTTTTTCCGGATGTAAATCAAAAAAGACCATAATTGAAAGCTTTTCTCCCGTGCCCATATACTTATCTGAAGCTATTTGAAGGCGACAATCCGCTTTTTAAGTGGCTTCATCTTCTTATTGTATACAAAATACATTTATGATATAGTTCTTATATAGAAGTCGTGCCGATACCGACATGACAGAATGAATCAGGTGTTGATTCAAAGGGATAACACAGCCGCCGGTAGGGTCAGAGGCCTATGCCTGCGGGCAAATTCTGCTGTTCTTTTGATTATAGATAACAAGAATCGAAATCAAAAAGCGGATTTGCTCCGTTATCCCATAGAAAGAAAGGAATAGGTCATATGGATAAGGGGTATCTCACTCCGGCGGAAATTACCGCCTACGTCATTGAAGCAGGACAAAAGAAGACACACCTTAAATGGAACAAGCAGCTCGTTCTGGGGATTCTGGCGGGTGCCTTTATAGCCTTTGCGTCGGCAGGATCAAATGCTGCCATTTACAATATTACTTCCCTTGGTGTGGGAAAAGCACTTGGCGGAGCCCTTTTTTCAACCGGCCTTATGCTGGTGCTTCTGGCCGGCGGAGAGCTTTTTACAGGCAATTGCCTTGCTTTGGTTTCCTGCGTAGAAAAAAAATCCCGCTGGACAGCTCTGTTTCGTAATTGGTTCATGGTTTATCTGGGGAATTTCATCGGTTCCATGATTGTGGTCCTTCTTATTACCGGTTCGGGGCAGCTTAATTTCTCTCATGGCCTTCTTGGCGGCTTTACTCTGAAAACCGCAGTGTACAAAACCTCCTTAACCTTTGGCAATGCTTTCTTTATGGGTATTTTGTGCAATTGGCTTGTATGCCTGGCAGTTTGGCTTTGCTATGGCGGCAAGGATATGGCAGGGAAAATACTGGCAATCTTTTTTCCCATCTGGCTCTTTATTACCTCGGGATATGAGCACAGCGTGGCCAATATGTACTATATACCCGTAGGCCTTTTGGCTAAGTCCAATCCCTTATTTGTAGAGGAAGCCCTTTCCCTTGGCGCAACAATGGAGGGCATAAACCACCTCACCTGGGGCAACTTTTTACTGGGCAATCTCCTTCCTGTCACTTTGGGAAACATTGTTGGGGGCTGCCTGTTTGTCGGCCTGGCGTATTGGTTTGTTTATAAAAAAGACGATAATGTTTTCAACCATAGTGAAAAGGAACGAAAGGCCGGTTAACCGGCCTTTTTTTAACCCTTGCTTTAAGATAAACGGATATTTTGACACAAAACCGTTTTACCATTAAAGTAATAATATGGGCTTGACCCTATGACTTAATGGACCATTCCATAAAGGCAGGGAATCGAAGAAAAACTGGAGCGCACTATGCTTGAAATAAAGGATTTGTACAAGGAAAAGAAAAATGCACGTATAAAGGCCCTTTCTCTTGCGATAAAAGCAGGGGAAGCGGTGAGCCTGGAGTGTGAGCAGGAAACAAGTGACCTGCTTTTGAAGCTTATTCTGGGAAAGGAAGTTCAAACAAAGGGAGAAATTCTTCTTTTTTCGGCGGAAAACAAAGCTGCAGTAAAAAAAAGCATCAGGCATATAGGGATTGTCCATAGAGAGGAAGCCTTCTACGAGAATATGACCGTAGAGAGCTATATGCGTTTTTATAGTGAAATTTTAGGGAAAAAGATGAGGTTTTGGGAAGAAATGCTGCAAAAGCTGGGCCTTCTGGATTGCTGTCCCATAAAAATAAAGCATCTCACCTATTCTCAAAAAAGAAGGCTCGCCCTGGCAAGGGAACGGCTGAAGCAACCCAGGCTTCTTGTCTTTCAGGAGCCCATCTTCAATATGGACAGGGATGGGGCCCGTATTATCGTGGAAAACCTGAGTGAGCTTACCGCAAATGGAACGGCAATACTTAATTTATCGGTGTTTTTTCGAGATACGCTGCTTCTGGGAGGCCGGGCTTACCGTTTGGAGGCGGAAGGACTGACCCAGCTGGAAAATATGAGTGAGGACAATAACGGGACTTTGGAGGCACCTGCCGGAGAGTCTCCGGAAGACACTAAGGAGCTTCTTCCCACCTTTAAAATTGAAAAAATACCCGCTCGGCTGGAAGACAGAATTCTACTTTTTGACCCCAATGAAATTGATTTTGTGGAAAGCGAACAAGGGGCCAGCCGCTTAAGCATCCGGGGAGAAAGGTTTCCCTGCACCCTCTCCATGACGGAGCTGGAAGAAAGGTTACGCCTCTTTGGCTTTTTCAGATGCCATCGATCCTATCTTGTGAACCTCCAGCGCTTGAGGGAGGTTGTTACCTGGTCGCGAAACAGCTACAGCCTGTCCCTGGATGACAGGCAAAAAAGCACCATTCCCCTCTCCAAAGGCAGAATGGAGGAGCTCAAAGAGCTTTTGAAGCTGTAAAAGCTGCTCCCTTAATGCTTCTAAATTGCACCATTGGCATTTTTTTGCGTCCATTCACCGCCCGTTTGATACTTTTCAACGCCTTATAGACTCCTTTGAAGACTGAAAGGTCGCACGCCGCTCTTCACCGTGCCATAATGGGGATACGGCCGGCAATCCTGCTTGAAGCCCTGCAAGTAAGGGGAGAAGCGAGGGAGAGGCCGGTTAAAGCTCACATTGGCCAGGAAAGGGGTTATTCCGTTGAAAAGCATTATAACCATGCAAAACGTAAAAAAAGAGTTTAAGGAAACAACGGCTCTCAGAAATTTATCCTTCCATGTGGAGGAAGGCGAGGTTTTCGGATTTTTGGGACCCAGCGGCGCGGGTAAAACTACCGCCATTAAAATTCT
>JAFADM010000314.1 GCA_023424865.1 Bacillota bacterium
GTTCTGGTGGATCTGGGAAATCCCACACGGACCAAGCTGGAGCAGGGCGGGCTGGTGGTCAGCATTGACGAGCTTAGCGAAAAGGCAGGATCCGATGAGCTGAAAAAGAACATTGGCGACTTTTCTCTCAACTGGTTTAAAACAGAGGACGGCAACACCTATGTCATCCCCAACTTTGTGGCTACGCCCGAAATGATGAAAACGGGCGAGGGTATAGAAAGCAACTATGTTTACGGTGTCAGGGAGGATATGTACAAGGCTGTGGGAAGCCCTGATACCTCCACACCGGAAGGCTTTATCCAGATGCTCAAGGATGTTAAGGAAAAATTTCCTGAGGTAGACGGAAAATCCTTAATCCCTTTCCTTTTCACAGATCCGGGCAAGTGGTCCGAGCCCTTTGACGGTACCATCGCAGGCGGCTTCAATGCTTCCTATCTCCCTGCGGAGGAAGATTATCTTAATGCCTTCCGTCCTGTATTCGTAACCGAAAATTACAAGGAAGCCTGCAAATTTGTGAATACCCTGGTAAGAGAAGGGCTTGCTCCCAAGGAGTATTATACCTATAAGCCCGAGCAGATAAAGGAGCTGAAGGTTCAGGGAAGGGTTTTCTGTATTGCAGGCCACAGCGCCGGTGATACCTTTACGGCGGTCAATGATTATGTAAATGCCAATCCTGAAGCCCGTTATGTTCCCATTGAGTATCCCAGAAACAGCAAGGGTGAGGAGCCGAGACTTGTTCCCGCCAATGTGGGTACGGGCTGGAATGCCTGCCTCGTTACAACAAAATGCAAGGATATAAAAAGAGCGGCCCAATTCCTCACCTATACCACCTCTGAGGCAGGGGATACCGCGGTGAACTGGGGTGTGGAAGGCGTTCACTATACCGGTATCGGTGAAGACGGCATGCCCGTGTACAAACAGGAGGTTCTGGATGCAAGAGCAAATGACTATGCCAAGGTCTTTCAGAATCAAATGGGCTTTGACTCGCTTTGGTTGTTCGGTACCTCCTTTGCAAAGTTTAACCAGCTAGCCGTCGCCACCAGAGACGACGCTCAAAAGCAAAGGTATGAGATGTCCAACAAGTATGCCGTACTGGATGTGTGGTTCAACGACAACAATTTAAAGCCGGACGCCACATCCCCTGAAGGGCTTTTGTATCAGAAGCTTTCACAGGATATCAAGGCAAGAGCACTCCCCAAAATACTGCTGGCCGACACGGATGAGGAATTTGAAAAGGAATGGAATAACATGGTTGAAAAAATCAATTCCGAACCCGGCTTGCAGGCTGCTTACGATAAGGTTATGGAAATTGCCAACGAAAACTACAACCGGATTAACGGGCAATAAAACGGACGATTAGAAATAAAAGCTCTCCCTGCCGCAGCTGCGTAAGCGGTGTCTACAGGGGGAGCTTTTTGCCTGCCTCGGCTGAAGGCATTCATAATCGCTCAATTATATCAAATTGTGAATTAAAGGTAGCGGACAGGGGCCCCCTCCTCCTCAGGGTAGATAAAAAAGCTCTTTATTTTTTCAACTCCCCGGGCATCCAAAGGATAGCTGTCCATGAGGGTCCCCTTTTCCAGATGGAGAACATGGGTGCAGCTCCAAAGAATCAGCTCCAGATCATGGGAGATAATGAACAGGGTTTTGCCTGTCCGGCTCAGCTCCCGAAGGCGCTCTGACACCTCTTTCATGTGCTTGAGGTCAAGGCCGCTGGTGGGCTCGTCAAAAAGGACGATATCCCGGTGGCTTGCCAGGGCTCCTGCGATGGCCGTCCGCTGCTTTTGCCCTCCGGAAAGGGAGTGGGGATGGCGTTCCTTCATGGACAGAAGATCAAGGCTGTTTAAAATGGCATGAGCCTGTTCCTCGTCCTCGTCGGCCATGCTTAAAAGCACCTCGTCCAGAACACTTTCAGTAAAAAGCTGGTGATTCACGTCCTGCATAACCATATAGCAGCGTTTAAGCCTTTGCTTTGAGGAAAGGTGCCGTCCGTCGATTGAAAGGGTGCCCCTGCACCGTTTCTCCAGCCCGCAGAGACAGCGGGCAAAGGTGGATTTTCCCGCACCGTTAAGGCCGATAACCGCAATAATGCCCCCTCTGGGAACCTCGGCCCTGTCAATGTTAAGGGCCGGTTGGCCCTTGCGGTCATAGAGATGCAGAAAATGGTTCAGAGTAACCGTTTCCTCGGAGCTGCGGGCTGTGCCGCTTTTGCCCTTAAGGCTTTTCAGACAAAGGGGCCGAAGGCCCATTCCCGAAAGGGCATCCCCTGACAGGGCCTTAAACTGAGCGGGGGTGTACTCCCTCTCAATGCGCCCCTTTTTCATAACTAATACACGATCCCACAGCTCCCGCAAAAAATACAGCCTGTGCTCGGCAATGACAATGGTTTTACCCTTGCTTTTCCACAGCCGGATAAGTCGGCGCAGGTCGTCGATTGCCGCCATGTCCAAATTGGAGGAGGGCTCATCCATAACCAGAATTTCAGGCTCGCATACCGACACGGAAGCACAGGCGATCTTTTGCTTTTCGCCTCCGGAAAGCTGAAACAGATTGCGTTCCAGCAGGTGGTCCATATTGAATTCATCTACGGTACGGCGGATTCTTTCTTCAATTTCCTCCGCAGGCATCCCCAGGTTTTCACCGCCAAAGGCCAATTCGCCGGTGGTATCCACATTGAAAAACTGGGATCGGGGATTTTGAAATACCGAACCTACAAGCCTGGCGGTATCATAAAGGGGGAGCTTGTGAATTTCTCTGCCGTCTATAATTATCTCTCCGGTGAGGGTGCCTTCATAATAATGGGGGATGAGTCCGTTGATGAGCCTTGTCAGCGTGGTTTTTCCGCAGCCCGATTCGCCGCACAGCAAAACCACTTCACCGTCCCCAAGGGTTAAATTAATGTTTTTAAGCCCATTTTCCTCTTCCCCCAGGGCATAGGTAAAAGAAACATTTTTAAGCGTGATCACCTTTAATACTCCTCCTCGCGGGATAGGTCAAATCAGGATTGAGAGGCACAGCGCCGCCAGCATGACTCCTGCAAAAAGCATATCCCAGAGTCCAAATCCGATTTTACAAATGTTAGTGCGTTTGTTAGGCGAACCCAATCCCCGGGTAAGCGCCGCCGCCGAAAGCTCGTTGGCGATTTTGGCTATGGACAGCATAAGAGGGACCATGCGGTATTCCAGCATGGCGGCAGGATTTCGGAGCAGGCTTTTGGCGCCTATTCCCCTCATGCGCATGGCGTCGCCAATAGACCGGGATTCCTCCCATACCGTGGGGAAAAAACGGAACATAACCGACAGGGGGATTGTGATCAGGCGGGTGACATGGAGGCGCTCCATGGCCGCAATGAACTCACTGACCCTGGTTGTTGAAAGTAGATAATACCCGAAAAGGGTTCCAGGCACAAAGCGAAGCATAAGCTCGGCAAACACCCTGAGGAGAATGCCGGGTACACCTGTTACCGCAGCATAAAGGGTAATCTGCATTATCTGGGCCGCGCCGTAAAGCAGCATATAGACAGCAGCCGTCCCGCCTCTGCCGGATACGGCTAGGAGCAGGAAGGGGATGGCTGCGGGCACGAGCCTCAGGCAGTCCGCCATAGGCGTTTTACTGCCTGCCATCACCATAAGATTGATGGCAAGCAGCAGAAACAGCTTGGTTCTGGGATCCAGCCTTATTCGTGAGCGGACGGACGCCGTTTGCATAAGCTGAATTTGCATTACACAATTCCCGCCCTCTTAAAATGCTTCTTCATAACGCTCCGCCCCATATAGGCCCCCGTCACTGCGCCCAAAAGCGTTAAGGCGATGATTGCCGGCAGCATCCAGCCTGTAATGAGGGACGCCACACTATCCGAATAATCATTGCCCTGCCCCGAGCTCACAGCGGCAAAATAGGCATCCTTCATAATCCACATGGGAAGCATGGACCCGATAACCCACAAACTCAGGCTTAAATAAGCCAAAAGCAAATGCCGCCAGCTTTTATACCCTCCTGCCTTGAGGAAAATGTCGGCGAGAAGGCCGCACACAGCCCCGGTGGCAACGACATACCACCCGTGGCCCATGGCAAAGGTCATAAGTCCCATAAGAAGGCCCAGAATAAGAGCCATTCCGAACTTATTGGCCTTTGTTAAAAACAAAACCATGGGAATGCCTGCTAAAATAGCCAGCACTACTGGGAAAAGCACCGCAAAAATGGGAACGAACCCTGTCATAGCGCTGATAAAAAACAAGACGAAATAAATGGCTGTAAAAACACCTACATTGATAAGATCCTTGATATTTAGCTTGTTGTCCATAATATTAACCTCCGTTTTATGTTGGAAGAAGCTTAGGAATGGCTAATTTCTTTAGCCATTCCTTAAATGCTCCCTGCCTTCAGTTTCCAGCCCACAGCCTTTTGACGTACGCCGATAAAGTCGGAATAAATGCCCTCTTGACCTATGAGCTCACTGTGGGTTCCCTGCTGCACAATCCTGCCATTGTCAAGGACAAGAATTTTATCCGCGTGGCGAACCGTTTTAAGCCTGTGGGCGATCATAATAATGGTTTTATTTCGGGTAAGCTCTAAGATAGCCGCCTGAAGCTTGCTCTCGTTTTCCGGATCCACATTGGCTGTTGCTTCGTCAAGAATAACGACAGGCGCGTCCTTGATTATAGCCCTGGCAATGGATATGCGCTGCTTCTCTCCCCCGGAAAGCGTTGCGCCGCCTTCGCCTATGACGGTGTCATAGCCTTGGGGCAGAGCAGCTATAAAGTCGTGGCAGCAGGCTTTTTTTGCAGCGGCGACAACTTCCTCCGGTGTTGCTTCGGGCTTTCCGAACTTAATATTGTTGGCAATGGTATCGTTAAAAAGGTAAACATTCTGAAAAACCATGCTGATATGGGCAAGAAGACTGTCCAGAGTGTACTCGCGCACGTCTCTGCCGCCTAAGGTAACGGTGCCCTCCTCCACATCCCAAAAGCGGGCGGTGAGATTGCACAGAGTGGTTTTACCTCCCCCGGAAGGGCCTACGATGGCTGTGGTGGAGCCTTCGGGAATAGTAAAGCTCACATTGTCGATGATTCTTCTGTTTCCATAGGAAAAGCTTACGTTTTGGAAAGCAATATCCCGTTTTACCGGCTTGACCTCCTTGCCGTTCCCGTCCATGACAGGCGTACGGTGAATATCCTCCACACGGTCAATGGACGCATCGATGAGGCGTATGAAGGAGGACATAAGCCCCGCGGCTTCAAGCTCCGAATAGACAAAAAAGCCGCAAACAATCATGAGAAGGCACATAAAAAGCTCCATGGTTCCGTTGAGATGGAAGACAATGGAGGCAGCTACCATGACGACGCTTGTAAGGCGCAGCACCAGCTGCTGGAGGCCTACATAGGGTATAAACCCGATTTCCATTTTAAAATTGCGCTTTTCCACATCAAGAATGGCCCTGTCGATGGTTTTATTGGCTGTTTTATGAAGGTTGAAGCTTTTTACCACGCTCATGCCCTGTATGTACTCCAAAACGGCATCCACCAGATGGGCCTGGGCTTCCTGTCGCTTGGGGGAAAGAAGGCGGGACTTATTCTGAAGCACCGCGTTGACAGCTAAAAAAAGCAAGGCTCCCGCCAGAGCGATAAGTCCGATGCGCCAGTCGAAAAAAAGCAGGCCGATAATCATAATAAGGGTTCGGATGAGGCCGTGAATGGTTCTAACCATAGCGGGGGGCGCAATTTTCTCAATTTCCTCCATGGTTGTTGTGGCGGCGGCGGTAATGGTGCCCAGACTATGATTGTTGAAATAGCCCATGGGCATGTATTTCATACGCTCGCCGATTTTAATCCGCTTTTCCTCGCACATAGCGTAGCTTCCCGTTATCTCGCACTTATGGGCGATATGGCGGGTTACAATGGTACCGGCGACACTGAATACCATAATACCGAAGGTCAGTCCTGCGGTGGAAGGGCTCATGCTGCCTTCAACCATTGTCTTTAAAACCAGCGCAATGGCCATCATCTGGAAAGCCTCACACAGGGAATGAAGAACCGCAAAGGTAATTCCCTTTTTCCATTTTCCCCGCTGCTCCCCGGCAAAGTCAAAGAATTTACCAAAAATCCGGAACATTTAAAATCCCTCCTTACAGCTCATCCTTGGCATCCCTGTGGGCCTGCCACATGCTTTGGTACAATTCACAATTGAGGAGCAGCTCCTCATGCCTGCCCTCGGCCGGAATGCGGCCGTTTTCAACAACGGCAATTTTATCGGAGTCGGTGATGGTGGACAGCCTGTGGGCTATGACAATAAGAGTTTTTCCCTTCACAAGCCTGGCGACAGCCTCCTGGATTATAGCCTCATTCTCCGGATCCGTATAGGCGGTTGCCTCATCTAAAATGACAATGGGTGCGTTTTTTAACATGGCACGGGCAATGGCAATGCGCTGCCTCTCACCCCCGGACAGATGTCCGCCCGCATCTCCGGCAAGGGTGTCATAGCCTTTTTCCAGCTTCATAATGAAGTCATGACAGCCCGATGCTTTTGCGGCCTGCTCCACCTCCTGGTTTGATGAGCCGGGTTTACCCATACGGATATTATCCCGAACTGTTTCATTAAAGAGGTAGTTGTCCTGAGAGACATAGGCAAAAGTGTCATTAAGCTGTTCCGTCGGAATCGCCTTGATGTCCGCTCCTCCCAGGGTGATGCTGCCGCCCCCGTAATCCCAGAAGGAGGCGATTAGCTTTGCGATAGTGGATTTTCCTCCGCCGGAGGGCCCTACAAGGGCCAGTACCGTACCGGCTTCAATTTCCAGGTTCACGCCATTGAGAACCTGCTCGTCCTTATAGGCAAAGGTAACATCTTGAAGTACGATATTCGTTCCGTTAAGCTTCTTGGTTTCATAAGGACGATTAAGCTCGGGCGTATCAAGAATGGATCCGATGTCCCCCACAATCGTGCCTATTTTGGCAATGTCGTCGGTAAACATCATTGCAGCTATGATAGGCCCCACAATGCCCAGGGACAGAATGGTAATAGTAATGAAGGTAGGGGCGTCCAGGGTTCCGCTCAGGTAAAAAAGGCAGCCTGCGGGCAGCACGCCCAACAGAACGGCAGGCCAGATGCTCTGGGCTATGGCGGAATAAACCTGGGTAGCCTTCATCCACTCCATAACAAGCCGTGTATTATTCTTTACGGCGTCAGTGAATCGGGCGTAGGATTTAGCCGACTGATTGAACGCCTTGATGACCTGGATACCGTTTATGTATTCTACCACAGTGGCGCTCATATGCTTTCCGGCATTGGTTAAGGCAGCGTATTTAGAGGCGTAGTCCTTCATCATTCCCATATAGGCCATAAAGCCCAGGGGGAGGGTTATGAGGGATACCAGCGCCATTCGCCAGTCCAGAGTGAAAAGGTAAAGGATGATGGCAAGAGGCACCAGAAGGTTGGAGGTCATTTCCGGAAGCACGTGTGCCAGGGGTGTTTCAATGCTGTCCACCCGCTCGACCATGGTGGTCTTGAGCTTGCCCGAGGGCGTGTCCAGAATATAGCCCATGGGAGCTCGGGTAAGCTTGGAGGTCATTCTCAGGCGCACCTCGGAAATAACGGCAAAGGTGGCCTTATGGGAAAAGGTCGTGGATACGCTCATAAAGACAGCCTTTAAAGTAAATCCGGCCGCCGCAATGCCGCACCACATGAAGTAAAAGGGTAAATCGCCGGTGCCCTGGATAAGGGAAATCAGCATTTGGGCCACTGCAAAATAAGGGACCATTCCGGATGCCACACCCAGAAGCGCAAAAAGAACCGAGGCAATATAACCTCCTTTATGGGGTTTGGCGAAATCCACCAGCCGGGAAAAAGGACTTAGGGGAGTGGATGAATCCATGGTTTTTCCTCCTTTAGTTAGAACAAACTAACTTGACGGTAAATTTTTTGAGGTTCGGTTGAACCTCAATGTTTTATAGGTAGCTATTTGCATAAGCAAATCCTGCTAAAAGGGAGGAGGTCCGATGCCCCCGAGCTTTTAATTGTATTTGCTTATTTAGTTGACTTTAGAGAGGATATTTCAGTCCGCATCAGGATTCAGAATGGTGTTCCAACCCGCGAGGAAAAACTTTTTGAGCCTGTCAATATAGCGATCGGCAGCGTCCCTGTTCATGTCATGCACCACAATTTCAAAGACTCCTGATAAAAACGCGCTGGAAACGATATGTAAAAGCTCCGGTGAAGCCCGGCCTGAAAGAAGCGCTTCCTTACAAGCTGTTTCAACAAATTTCATGGAATAAGCCACATCGATTTCTACCAGGCTGTGGATAAAGTCGGAGTAGACGGTTCCCTCAGAACAGGAAATGAGTAATTTGACCTCGTCAAAATGATCGTAAATGTACCCGATAAACTCCTTAAACTTATCATCGGAATAATCGTTAACCCGTTCCTTTTGTTCAATGCCCGGCAGCTCGCTGAAATCCTGCTGTGCGGATACATAGATAGTCTTCAGCCCCTCAGCTGCGCCGGCCACCAGGGCCTCAAACAAACCCTTCTTATCCGTAAAACGGGTGTATATGGATCCCGTGCTGGTTCCCGCTTTTTGTGCGATAGTACGCAAAGAGGCCTCCTGAAAGCCTTTTTCAAGAAACTCCTGCTTGGCGCATTCAAGAACTGTTTCGTATACACCTTCAATTTGCTTTGCCATCTCTACCTGCCTTTGGAAACGCTTTCTCCGTCATTGCAATAGTCCGTGATATTCGGAGTTTTTGCATCGGAATCAATAAAAATGCTACATTCATAACGGTGTTTCAAAACACTGTTATGAATGTAGCACAACGCCGAAAAGCTGTCAATAGGATTTTGCTCGGCATTCTACACAATGGCCCGCACATTCCCATAGCTCATCCGCCACAGCCGCCCAGTTTTCCGCGGTTGTTTGGCATTTCGCCGTCAGGTTATGAACATCCTCAGGACTTTGAAGGTCGGTGGAATGAGCGCCTGAGGCCTCCACCATCCGGGCCAGCGCGCCGGGATTATCCAAAAGAGGGCAGGGGCGCAGATGGTTTTCATTGAAGGGCTGACCTGCCCGGTAAGCCATGAACAGGGGGGATTGCAGGGCTTCAAGCAAAGACTTTTCACGGATGTTGGAATCCGAATAGTGAATAAACGCACAGGGCTCCATATCCCCGTTGGCATTGATGTGAAAGTAATTTCTGCCTCCGGCAATGCACCCCTTAGGGTATTCGCCATCATTCCAGAAATCCATTGTGAAAATCGGTTTTGTTTCCCGAAACCCTCTCACCTGTTCATACATGAATTTTCTCTGCGCGGCATTTACCATCAGCTCCGGCACGGCAGCATTGCCCACGGGCATGTATGTAAAGAGCCAGCAGAATTTGGCGCCCCATTCAATCATCTGATCAAAATAGTCCTCGGAGCCGATGCTTTCACAGTTTTTGCTGGTATAGCAGCAGGAGATTCCGAAGGGAATGCGTCTGGCCTTAAGAATGGCCATGGCCTTTTCCACCTTTTTAAAGGTTCCGCCGCCCCGGCGGAAATCGGTTTCGTTTTCAAAGCCCTCAACACTGATGGCAGGAAGGAAGTTTTTAACCCGCAGCAGTTCGTCCGCAAAGGCCTCGTCAATAAGTGTACCGTTTGTAAACGCCGTAAACTGGCAATCGGGATGGGCTTGGCACAAGCGAAGGATGTCGTCCTTCCTTACAAGGGGCTCGCCGCCGGAGTAAAGGAAAAAGTAAGTGCCAAGCGCATTGGCCTGCCTGATAATAGAATCCAGCTCATCATAGGTCATATTCAGCCTGTTTCCATATTCCGCGGCCCAGCAGCCGGTACACTTAAGGTTGCAGGCAGAGGTGGGATCCATGAGAATAGCCCATGGAATATTGCAGTTGTGCTTTGCCTGGAGATCCTCGTTCACATCCCCCCACTTAAGGCAGGCATTGATAACGAAGTTTTCGAATATCTTCTGGCGAATACCGCTGTCAATATCCGTCCAAACGCTCATAACGTATTTATACCAGTTGCTTTCAGGATTGCTTAAGACGCTTTTTATGGCATCGAGCTGACCGTCAAGAATACCCGAGGGTACAAAATGATTTAAAAATTCAGAGATTTTAGGAAGGTTGTTCTTTGGATCACGGTCAATATACTCATAGGCTTTTTTCAGGCCTATAGCCTGAAGATTTGATTTAATACTCATTGGATGTTTATCCTTTCCGTTAGCCTTAATTTGAGGGATATCTTTA
>JAFADM010000350.1 GCA_023424865.1 Bacillota bacterium
GACACATGAGAATAAAGCTATAAATCGGATTGGCACCGTAGCTTGTTATAGGAGATCTAAGCATGGAAGGAAATTTTACAAAGAAAACAGTAAATAATAATGGCATTGAAATTGAGTACTATGTCAGTAATCAAGTAAATGAGAAAGCTACATTAATTATATCTATGGGAATATGGGAGCCTGCAATTCGGGCATTTCCTTTAATGGCAAGGCTAACAGGAAGGCATTGCATTGTACTAAGTTACCGGGGACGGGGTGGCAGCAGTACTCCAAAATCAGGTTTTGACTGGAACCATCACGCAACAGACCTTGCTTGTGTACTACAAAATGAACCGGCCAATAATCCTGTGTTTTTGGGCTTTTCAAAAGGTGTTTCTTATATGCTTGGTTATTTGTCGGAAAATTCAAACCTTGCCAAGGGAATAATTATAATAGATTATCCTGCCATTCACTCAAAATTAGAAAAAGGGGCTGCTCAGTTTTGGAGTAATCTGATTTATAATGGCTACAGGCTGGATAATTATGTAAACACTCATACTTTAGAGGGAATCGAACGTGAATCAACTTATAAGGAATTTTACCGGGAGTTAAATGAAATGCACTGTCCGATATGGCTGTTTCAAGGTACGGACACAGAGTCGGACATTCCCTCTAATCTTTCGGATGAAGATATATTAAAATATAAAAATTCGGTAAGCGATTTTGAAATTATTCATTTCAGGGACAGCGGACATATGATTTTGGATGAAGAGCTGGGAAAGGCTGCACGCTGCATAAAAAAGATACTTGATAGGATTGATTAGGATAGATACAGAAGCCTGATTCATAGGATATATGAAAATGCAGGGAAGCCACGCCAAGGCCCTGTCAGGCTCATGCAGAATGCTTTTGATTTTTAAGGCATACGGAGCGCACGGCAGTGATATTCAGGGCCGCCAAGTGACTATGTGCAAGAGCCTTGAGATATGGGTATAATAATAAAGTAAACAGAAGAATTTAATTATTAAACAATAATAATTATTAACCAGAGTAATTATTAAACAGAGGAGGATGCGCAATGTCCCAACATCGTATCTATACTATGAGCTTTGCAAGTGTCTATCCGCTTTATATTTCAAAGGCTGAAAAAAAAGGACGCACTCAATCAGAAGTTGATGAAATCATTCGCTGGCTGACCGGATATTCTCAGGCTGAGGTCCAGCATCACTTAATAAAACAAACCGACTTTGAGACATTTTTTAATAATGCGCCCTTTTTAAACCCCTCAAGAGCTTTAATTAAGGGTGTTATTTGCGGTGTCAGGATAGAAGATATAGAAGACCCTTTGATGAAGGAAATTCGGTATTTGGATAAGCTGATTGATGAATTGGCAAAAGGCAAGGCTATGGATAAAATACTTCGGGAGAAATGATTAAAACTGTTTGCCACATAAAGTGACGGCCGAGGCGGGGGAGCGGACGGCCTCCCTCCATGGGCTTTATTTTATACAGTCATAAAACTCCAAAAGATCCCTTTTCAGCTTTTCCAACTGATTCTTATCCTGGCTTACCCGATAAAGCAGAAGATGGCCTTCATACATGGCAAATATGCGCTGTGCATTTACTGCTGCCTTCTCTTTTGGGAGTCCGGAACTTACAAGAACCTCTTCAAATATTACCATAGCCTGTTTAATAGATTCATAACTTTTTAAAGCAATTTCCGGCACCTCAAGAGCGGTTTCCATTCCCAATACTGCAAAGGGGCAGCCATAGGCAGGTTCTCTTTTCATTGCATCGCTCACAACGGCTTCAATAAAATCATTCCAAGTCTTATTCTTTGCCGCTTTGGTAAGCTCATTCAACCTAAACCGATTGAAATATTCGGATACAGCTATGGCTAACTCCTTTTTGCTCGTAAAATAAAAATAGAAGGACCCCTTAGAAAGCTCCGCAGAACTTAATATTTCATTTATTCCAGTGGCATTATAACCTTTTTGTAAAAATAGATGAGCAGCACATTCGATTAATCGCTCTTTCGTTTTTTCACCTTTTGTGCTCTGGTTCATACGTTCTTCCCACCAACCTATCATTAATATTTAGCTTTTATATCTAGCCTTAATATTTAACTTCACGGCTGAATCAATTTATAATTATGAAACTTCCAGATCTCATTGATATCAGAAAATCTAAACAGACTGGTCTATTAAGCATTATAGCATATGGCACTGTAAAGTCAAGGAAAGGCGGTTTATATGCTCTGTTCGAGGTATATAAACCGCTCCTGTTTGTCCGTCTTCAGCAATCTCTTTTGGAGTGACAGTATTTACTGAACCGCCTAAGTATAGCTGCGCACTTACGGATGCTGATAATACCTACGACGGTGGATTTTCACTTGTTTTTTGCAGCTAAGATCTTTTCCGTCACATTCTTTGGAACTTCTTCAAAATGATGCATTTCCATAGAATATACCGCTCTGCCTTGAGTCCTTGAACGAAGGTCTGTAGCATACCCGAACATCTCAGAAAGGGGAACATAACCTCTCACGATGTGTGCGGAATCGCCTGCTTCCATACCCTCGATTTTGCCTCTTCTTGCGTTTATGTCACCTATTACATCTCCCATATACTCGTCCGGAACTGTAACATCAACTTTCATAATTGGCTCCAGAAGGGCAGGATCAGCCTTTTTACAGCCCTCCTTAAATGCCATGGAACCGGCAATTTTAAATGCCATTTCCGAAGAGTCGACTTCATGGTATGAGCCATCCACCAGAGTTACTTTAACATCCAATACGGGGTATCCGCCAAGCACACCGTTGTTTAATGCTTCCTTTACACCGTTTTCGACCGCAGGAATATACTCTCTCGGTACTGCCCCTCCGACAATCTTATTGACAAACTCAAAGCCTGCCCCGGCTTCCTGGGGTTCTAACTCAAGCCATACGTGACCGAACTGTCCTTTGCCTCCAGACTGTCTGACAAACTTACCTTCGACTTTGACTTTTTTCCTTATTGTCTCTTTGTAAGCTACCTGCGGCTTACCTACATTTGCTTCAACCTTGTACTCACGGAGCATTCTATCAACGATAATATCCAGGTGAAGTTCTCCCATACCTGAAATAATTGTTTGTCCGGTTTCCTGATCCGTATAAGTCTTAAAAGTGGGGTCTTCCTCTGCGAGCTTGGATAATGCAATGCCCATCTTTTCCTGCCCGGACTTGTTCTTTGGCTCAATAGCCACGCTGATTACTGTTTCCGGGAATTGCATGGATTCTAAAACAATTAAATGATCCTCATCGCAAAGTGTATCTCCTGTGGTTGTATCCTTAAGGCCAATTGCAGCGGCGATATCTCCGGTGAAAACCTCTTTCATTTCTTCTCGATGGTTCGCATGCATTTGCACTATTCTGCCTATCCTCTCTCTTTTACCCTTAACTGAATTACTAACATATGATCCTGCATCCAGCTTTCCTGAATACACTCTAAAGAAGCATAGCTTTCCTACAAATGGGTCAACCATGATTTTAAAGGCTAATGCTGAAAAGGGTTCATTATCATCAGGCTTTCTTTCCATTTCCTCATCGCCGTCAGCAGAGAGCCCTTTAATAGGCGGCATATCTTCCGGGGAGGGCATATAAGCGATGACGGCATCCAGCATAAGTTGAACGCCCTTGTTTTTATAAGAAGAACCGCATAGAACCGGAGTTATTTTAGTTCCGATCGTTCCTCTTCTTAAACCGGCCACAAGCTCTTGTGCAGTAATCTCTTCACCTTCAAGATATTTCATCGTCAACGCTTCATCTTGCTCCGCTACTGCTTCAACAAGCTTCATTCGGTACTCTTCAGCTAAGGCCCGCATTTCTTCAGGAATATCGGTTTCCTCAATTTTTTCACCCAGATCATCCTTGTACATTTCCGCTTTCATTTTTACCAGATCTATAATTCCTGTAAAAGTATCTTCACTGCCGATAGGTAATTGAATGGGTACGGCATTCGCATGGAGTCTGTTTTTCATCATATCTACAACTCTTAAAAAATCAGCCCCCATGATATCCATTTTATTTATATATACCATTCTCGGAACCTGATACTTATCAGCCTGTCGCCATACAGTCTCTGTTTGCGGTTCAACACCGTCTTTAGCCGAGAGTACAGTTACGGCGCCGTCAAGCACACGGAGAGATCTCTCCACTTCAACGGTAAAGTCAACATGTCCCGGAGTGTCAATTATATTAATTTTGTGCCCTTTCCACTGTGCGGATGTTGCAGCAGAAGTAATCGTTATACCTCTTTCTTGTTCCTGCTCCATCCAGTCCATGGTAGCCGCACCTTCATGAACCTCACCTATCTTATAAGTTCTTCCTGTATAAAACAGAATTCTCTCCGTCGTGGTCGTTTTTCCTGCATCAATATGAGCCATGATGCCTATATTTCTAACTTTATCTAACGCAATTTGTCTAGGCACAAATATCTTCCCTTCTGTTTTGTTTTTAAAGTATGCATTGTGTAATGTATTTTTACATACAACACAAATTATATACAAACCGGTCTATTTTTATTATATATGAATTTTTTATATTGTCAAGTGAACTGCTAAACGCGGTTATCACCCTCACTTTGGTAACAAGAAGAGGCTGTTGAAAATATGGCCCTCAATAACTGCCTAGCATTACCTGCCGGACTATTTATTCCGGAGCCATTCGGGATTAATTCTGCCCTTGAGATACACCATCATTATATAACACGAAATGGACTTTTTAGCACCAGTTATACTTTTCCGGAAAATCATATCAGTAAATTTAAGAAAATGTAAAACTTTTTCTTAAATTTCAGAGTTTGAGGCTCCATAACGGCATTACACAACTTCAATATGTCTTGATTAGTTGAAATGATAAACGTTTAAGCAGGCATCCCTTTAGCGGTAGAGTATAAAACTTATACGTTAATTTCTCCTTGAAGATACAAGACGGCTTTTCCGGCAATTTTGACCCTTTCACCGCAGTTCTCACAATAAAGAACGCCGCCACGTTTTGAAAGCTGTTTTGCCGTTAATTGTTCTTTTCCCAGTCGCTCTGCCCAAAAGGGGATAAGCGTAGAATGCGAAGACCCGGTTACCGGGTCTTCCGGTATTCCTGCATTGGGAGCAAAGAACCTTGACACAAAATCCACCGTTTCACCCCTTGCGGTCACAATTACGGCAAAACAATCCGGTATTTGCTTAAGCAAACTCAGGTCAGGGGTTAAGTCCTTTACATCTTGTTCACTGTCGACCAGTAAAAGCAGGTCTCTGGACAAATGGGCTTCAAGCACGGGCATACCTATTGCCTTGCTCATCAGTTGTGTGACTTTTATCTTTTGGGGAAGCCGAGCGGGAAAATCCATTTCGTATAGATCCCCACGTTTTGTCACGGTCAATGTTCCGCTTTGTGTTTCAAATCCCATGGTACGAGCTTCCGGGTCAACAAAATTTGCGATGATAAAGCCGCTTGCCAAAGTAGCGTGACCGCATAAATCGATTTCAACCTCAGGCGTGAACCAACGAAGGTCGTAATAATTTTCACGTTTTACAAGAAAAGCGGTCTCCGCCAGATTGTTTTCTGCTGCGATATTCTGCATTACATCCTTATCGGGCCATTCATTCAAGAGGCAGACGCCTGCGGGGTTGCCACCGAATAATTTGTCAGTAAACGCATCGACAATATAATAACGCATTAAAGTCATCTCCTTGTTTCTTAATATTCTTTCACCATCCAGTGTTTATTTTCGCATATACCTCTGATTTAAAGTAGCTGTCGGTTGTTCGATTATAAACAAGAACCTTTACACTAAATTCCCCTTTCCCGTTAGCCTTCTCTGCTTTATTAATCTGTTTGCATATTCGCGGGTTTCATCGTATGAATCATATTGACACTCAAGAAGAATTTTATCTGTCAAAACGCCGTTTTTACCCATAGTAGTTACAATCATCGACCGGCAGAAAGAACATTCCCCATTTCTGTAAGCATGTATAAGAATCTCCTTACATGAAGACGAACTATGCTTAGAATAAATATCTAGTAATTCCATTTGCATATAATGTGGAACGCGCTGAGATTTTTTGTTAATCTTTCTTTTAGCTGACTGTATTTATTTCCTAAAACAGTTTTTGCTTTTGATGAACCGTCCTGTACATATAAAAGCAGGATATCGGTGAGCTGCTGCATCAATCTATAGGGTAATCGTTCCATATAAGCTTCTGATATAATTTCAAGAAATTCATCTTCACATTTCAACGCGGAAATTGCAGTATAGAGGTAATAGCCCTTTGTACCCTCAACTTGGATGTCATATCCAATGTCTTTCAGGCAACAGCGACAGACTATTTCTTTATATTTTTCTCGATTATCATTTTGCCTTAGCTCAATTATCGCACTTCCGATTCCGCGGCGTATTTGATGTACGAACTCCTTATCTGTCATAGATAAATCTCCTTATTGATTCACCAGCTATTTTTTTATACTCTGTCATTAGCATAGGACACTTAATATCTTTTTTAGTAAATTAGTACCAACTATACTAGCGAAAAAAGACGGTGCTGACCATTTTTTCTTTCGTTTTGAAATTTATCGTACTGCCCGATGCAATTTATCGTACTGCCCGATGCTTTTGTCATTTCTATTTTCATTACAGGTCATCTAATCAAAAACGTCTAGAAAAGTATTTCTCTTAATTTTCAAATAAAAATGCCTTTTCATTGGGAGAATTAAAATCATCCGGATTACAATATGGAGCTTCATTATCCCATTTCTGATGAAACCGAATAATCATTGAATCGTGTAAATGAATTGTCACATATACCATAAAATGCTTTGAAGGGTAATTGGATTTGAGATTGTACAGCAAAGATTGACCCAAATTTTGCGCAACCGGAATAAGTCTGTTAAATTCATCAGCCTTAACATTATCCAATAGATGAACATGATTCTCCAATGCTTCAAAGCCGGTTTTATCCCATACATTTTCTATTGCGTTTATACCATTTGAAAACAATACGTATTCCGTTCCTTTTTTATCAAATATACTTTTAAAGTCATACAGGTTTGACAACAATTCAAAGTATTCAATTCTCCGCATTGCATCACCTCCTAAATTCGGCTGGTTAATCTCTCACGCTTTCAATTCGTCTTAGCTTCTCAGTGTCCCGAGCTGGAGATGAACCGAAGAAGCGGGAGTATTCTCGATTAAACTGTGAGGGACTCTGATAGCCAACTTGATATGCGGCACTGGCTACAGCATAGCCTTCAAATGCAATGAGGTTTCTAGCCTCCAAAAGCCTTAATTGCTTTTGAAATTGAATCGGGCTTAAACCCGTTGCCCGTTTAAACTGACGGTGAAAGGTATTTATAGCCATACCAGATTTTGATGCCATCTCACCGATGTCTATTGACCCCGAATAATTATCGCGAAGCCATTTTACAGTTTGAGAAATCCTAGAGAAATTACTTTCCCGCAGGCCAAGCTGCCTCAAATACCATCCTTGTGGTCCCACCAGTGCGCGATAAAGGATTTCACGTTCATAAGCTGGTGCAAGAGCTGGAATATCTCTGGGTGTTTTCGTTAATCGCAGTAAGCGCAGCCATGCCTCCATAAAATCAATATCTATTTCACAAGCTGCGAAATGCTCAGAAGCAGCTGGTATTAGACCTTCAGGAAGATCTCTTAATAAACTCTGAAGAACATTTTGATTCAACTCAAGACCAAGGGACATGTAAGGGCGGCCATCACGGTCTGGATGTACACTCGCAGTCGCAGGAACATGAACCGGTAACACGTAATAGGAAGGACCATTCAGGGTAGTGCTGCGCTCCCCAATTGAAAGAATCTTTGTTCCTTGAACCGTAAAACCAATTGTTGGCTTGTAGAGCGCTGCGAGTTGATGTGTGGGAATATCCCCCTTAATCATGCTTAGCCCCGGTACTCCGGTTTCAATTGGGCGAGTGCCTGCTCTTTTCATTAGATTAATAATTTCATCTAAAACTTTATTCATGCACATATTCTATCACATGGCTTCCTACTCCTCAAGGCAACGTTGAAACCCTTTGGCATTTTTAGGCTCTTATTATGATAAATATGCTGGATATTTCGGATGTCTCAAAATCACCATTGGTGGTTTTAGGCAATCTAAAGGCATTATCGAATCTAGATTATTTCAGCAGTAAGAACTAAAATAGAATCCAGATCGAACACAAAGAAGGAGGATCTTATGAAAATTGCAATCGTAACAGGTGGAAGTAATGGCATTGGAAAAGCGACTGCGCTTGAACTTGGCAAGCGTGGAATTAGCGTCATTCTCACATATAATTCCTATAAGGATAGAGCGGAAGCTGTCGTTAAGGAAATTGAGAAGAATAAAGAAGTTCGGGCTGTAGCACTGAAGTTGGATCTTACTCAGTTATCAACATTCGAAGGTTTTGTTCTTGAAGTAAAAAAGAGCCTTAAAGAAATTTGGAACAGAACGACTTTTGATTACTTAGTGAATAATGGTGGTGTTGGTGGGCCAATGCTGTTCACTGAGATGAGCGAAGAGTACTTTGACAAAATCCTTAATACAAACTTCAAAGGACCTGTTTTTTTAACACAACACCTCGTCCGATTTATGGATGATGCCGGAGCCATCGTAAATACCACGAGTTCATCCAAGAACCAATCTTTCCCAGGGTACTCAACCTATGGCTCATTAAAAGCAGCGTTGTCATCCTGGACTCGTTATATCGCCAAAGAACTTGCACCGCGCAAAATCCGGGTTAACGCAGTTTCTCCCGGTCCTACCCACAGCAATTTTGGTGATGGAGCATTCGATAAACATC
>JAFADM010000494.1 GCA_023424865.1 Bacillota bacterium
ATGAATTTGTAACCCTCCTGGGACCCAGCGGTTGCGGTAAAACAACCACTCTTCGCATGATAGGCGGTTTTGAGGACCCGGATTCGGGAGAAATTTATTTTGAAGGCAAGCTTTTAAACCCGGTACCACCCTACCGGAGAAATATAAACACCGTGTTTCAGCGTTATGCGCTGTTTCCTCACCTTAATGTGTTTGAAAACATCGCCTTTGGTCTGCGAATTAAAAAGATCTCCGGCAGTGAAATTAAAAGGCGGGTAGAACACATGTTAAAGCTGGTGGATCTTGACGGCTTCGAAAAACGGCATGTGGACTCCTTAAGCGGGGGCCAGCAGCAGCGTGTGGCCATTGCCCGCGCCCTGGTCAACGAACCCAAGGTGCTTCTTTTGGACGAGCCCTTAGGCGCGCTGGATCTGAAGCTTCGCAAGGAAATGCAGATTGAGCTGCTTGATATGCAGCGCCGTGTGGGCATTACCTTTATTTATGTGACCCACGATCAGGAGGAAGCCCTGACCATGTCCGATACCATTGTGGTTATGAACCGGGGGGTTATCCAGCAGGTCGGCACCCCTCAGGATATATACAATGAGCCGGTAAACCGCTTTGTCGCCGATTTTATCGGAGAGAGCAACATCATCGAAGCCGTAATGTGTGATGACTGCCGGGTAGAAATTGACGGAACGGTGCTGGACTGCGTTGATAAGGGCTTTGACAGGAATGAGCCGGTAGACGTGGTTATACGTCCCGAGGACATACGCATTGTTACCAATCCTCAGGAGGGAATGCTCAAGGGTACCGTATCCTCCGTTGTATTCAAGGGCGTTCATTATGAAATGCTCATTGAAACGGACAAGCGTGAATACATGGTACACCGTACGGCCATGTTCCCTGTGGGAAGTTTTGTGGGCATGAATATTGCCCCCGGGGATATCCATGTTATGAAAAGGGAAAGGGAGGTTGAACAGAAATGCGTGGACGGATGAGGGCCCTGGCCTATCCCTATGTCATCTGGATTTTATTTTTCATCGTGCTGCCTTTAATCCTGATCCTCTTTTACAGCTTCAGCAGCGGCAACATTCATGATCCGTCAACCCTTTCCTTTTCGCTGGAATCCTATGGAAGGGTTCTGGAGCCTATGTACCTGAAGGTTATTCTCAACTCCTTCGGTCTTGCGGCCGTTTCCACGTTATTGTGCCTTCTTTTGGGCTATCCTGTTGCTCTTATTATATCCAAAGCCAACCCTAAATACCGGAACATGCTTCTCATGTTTCTGCTTGTACCCATGTGGATGAATTTCCTTTTGAGAACCTATGCCTGGATGTCGCTTTTGTCACCCAATGGCTTTATTAATCGTATGCTGGAGTTTTTGGGACTTCCGCGGCTGGAAATCATGCCCGGTGAAGGCGCTGTTCTTCTTGGCATGGTCTATAACTTTCTGCCCTTTATGGTGCTGCCCATCTATACGGTATTAAGCAAAATCGACGGCCACGTTCTTGAAGCGGCTGCCGATCTGGGCGCCAATAAAGCCCTTTCCTTCATAAGGGTCATACTGCCTCTAAGCCTGCCCGGCGTTGTTTCGGGGATTACCATGGTTTTTTTGCCCGGCGTCAGCACCTTTGTTATCTCAGGGCTTTTAGGCGGAGGAAAAACCCCGCTTATCGGCGATCTCATCGAGCAGCAGTTTTTGTCGGACCGAAACTGGCATTTCGGATCGTCCCTGTCCATTATTCTAATGATCATTATTTTAATTTCTATGGCCGTCATGTCCCGTATTGACAGGCAGGCCGCTGCGGAAGAGGAGGTCAGGAGCAAATGAAAAAAGCGGTGGAACGTATTTATCTGGGTATCATATTTGTTTTTCTTTATGCTCCCATCCTTTTGCTCATTGTCTTTTCCTTCAACAATTCGAAATCCAGGGGACAATGGGGCGGCTTTACCCTAAGATGGTATGTGGATCTTTTTAATGACCGTCAGATTAAAGAGGCGCTTTATTACACCATTATCATTGCCGTGCTGTCCACCATTATTTCAACCCTATTGGGTACGGTAACGGCTATAGGCATTCACAACATGAAAAGAGTAAGCCGGAATGTTATTTTAAACCTCAATAACCTGCCGGTGCTGAATCCGGATATTGTTACCGGTGTTGCCCTGATGACACTGTTTATCTTCATGCGCATTGAGCTGGGGTTTGTCACCATGCTCATAGCCCATGTTCTTTTCAGTACGCCCTTTGTCATACTGGCCGTTTTACCCAAGCTCAGGCAGCTCAACCGTCATATGGCGGAAGCAGCCATGGATTTGGGGGCTACACCGTCCTATGCTCTCAGAAAGGTTATCCTGCCGGAGATTTCACCGGGTATATTAAGCGGAGCCCTTCTGGCCTTTACCCTTTCTATCGACGATTTTGTCATAAGCTTTTTTACGGCGGGCACCAACACCACCAATTTGTCCATTCTCATCTACTCCATGGCCAAGAGGGGAGTAAAGCCCACCATTAACGCACTGAGCACGCTTATGTTCATCACAGTAGTTGTATTGCTGCTGGTTATTAATAAAAAGAGTGAAAAAGGAGAGGAACTGCTATTATGAAAAAGCCCCTGCTTACCCTGCTTCTCGTTATATGCTCGGTCCTGTTTTTGGGCGGCTGCGGGAGCAAAGTTACCATTAATGTTTTTAACTGGGGAGAGTACATGGACGAAAGCCTTCTCGACGCGTTTGAGGAGCGCACGGGTATCGCCGTCAATTACAAGTATTATGAAACCAACGAGGTATTGCTTTCCAGGCTGGAAGCCGGCGGCAGCAATTACGACCTGGTGTTTCCCTCAGACTATGCCATTTCGGAAATGATTAAAAAGGATATGCTGGAGAAGCTTGACTTTTCCAATATCCCTAATTATAAGTATATTGACGAAAAAGTTAAAAACATGGAGTATGATCCCAATAACGAATACTCCGTACCCTATTTCTGGGGAACCATCGGCATTCTTTACAACAAGAACCTGGTGGACGATCCTGTCGAAAGCTGGGACATTCTGTGGGATGAAAAGTATGAGGGCAAGGTCATCATGAAAAAGGATGTCCGTGATTCCATGGGGGTCGCCCTCAAGAAGCTGGGCTATTCCATGAATTCCACCGACGATGCCCAACTGCTTGAAGCTCAGAACCTTCTTCTTCAGCAGAAGGTTTTAGGGTATTACGGCGATGAAATCAAAGAGATGATTGCCAACGGCGATGCGGCCATGGGCGTAACCTACTCGGGAGATCCCATGGATTTGTACTGGGATGAGGCGGATTTCAGCTATGTAGACTATGCCATCCCCAAGGAAGGCACCAATGTGTGGTTTGATGCCATGGTTATTCCTAAAGGCGCCAAGCACAAAAAGGAAGCCGAAATGTTTATCAATTTCATGCTGGATCCGGATATTGCCTTCCAGAACTCCCAGGAAGTGGGCTACACCAGCCCCAATACCGAAGCCATCCGCATGATGAGGGAGGAAAACCCCGAGATCTTTGAAATGGACGCCTACTGGCCTTCCGAGGAAGTGCTGGAAAAGAGTGATGTCTATATTGATCTTGGCGAATACAAAACCATTTACAACGATATCTGGACCAAGATCCGGGTGGAATAAACCATGTCCTTATATGAAGACGCACCACT
>JAFADM010000455.1 GCA_023424865.1 Bacillota bacterium
TGGACAGGCAGGTAAGCTTATGGCAGGCAAGAAAACGACGGTTATTATCATAGATGACTCCATCCTCTTTCGGAAAATGCTTTGTGACGAGCTTAAAAACCACGAAGATATCGAAGTGGTCGCAACCGCACCCGATCCCTATATCGGGAAGGAAAAGATAGTGGAGTTCCGTCCGGATGTGGTGGTTTTGGATATTGAAATGCCTAAGATGGACGGATTAACCTTTTTAGGTATATTAATGAAATACTATCCCTTGCCCATTATTATTGTCAGTTCCCTTGGACAAAAATCTGGTGAAATGGCTGTAAAGGCGCTTGAACTGGGAGCGGCGGAGGTGATGGCCAAGCCTCAGGGGACGCTTTCCGTAAAAGAAATGAGTGCCCGTCTTGCGGACAAAATTAGAGCTGTCTCTACATTGCACCTTTTGCGCCGTCCGGCAGGCTCCCAAAACGTTCTTCCTGCGGAAAGGCCCAAGCAGCCGGGCGTACTTGCAGGACTCAAGGATCGCACCGTCAGGAAGTTCGGAGCTATCGGCGCTTCCACCGGCGGAACAGAAGCGATTCGTGAGATTCTTCAGAAGCTTCCGGCGGATATGCCGCCTCTTGTTATCACCCAGCACATGCCCCCGGTATTCACCAAATCCTTTGCCGACAGGCTCAACGGCCTTTGCAGCCTTGAGGTGAAGGAGGCAGAGGACGGGGAGCCCTTAACCTGGGGAAAGGCTCTTATCGCTCCCGGTGATTATCATATGACGGTTGCCTCTAATCAAACCGGTTACCGGGTTGTGCTGAACAGCGCACCGCCTGTGCACCACCAGAGGCCCTCCGTGGACGTGCTGTTTGAATCGGTGGCTAAAACAGCCGGGGCAAAGGCTGTGGGTGTACTTTTAACAGGCATGGGGAAGGACGGGGCCAGGGGACTGCTTCAAATGCGCAATGCCGGGGCGTTAACCCTTGCTCAGGACGAAAAAAGCTCCGTGGTTTACGGCATGCCCAAGGAGGCGGCTTCTCTGGGGGCCGCGATGAGAATCCTCCCGCTGGACAAAATACACGAGGCCCTTCTTTCCGCACTGGTCTAAGGGGGCAGGTTTTTTGCCCCTGAAATGTTAAAAGGATGGAATGCGGACGAATAGCAGTTATATCTTTGATTCGTCATTTAGTTATATTACGAATCAAAGAGTTATATAGGACTAATTGACTAGATGTAAAAACAAGTAAATAAGGCTTGCAGGAACGAACTCATGAGCTTGAATTTCCACTCCTTGAAGGAATGAAAAAGCGCATGGGTTCTTTTTTTTATGGATTTCAGGACCTTGAATTAACAGGGCTTTGAGGCGGATATAAGCTTTATTGACATATTTCGACAAGGATGATATTGTAAATTAAATTACTCACTGCCATTGGAATCAATAAGGGCAAACAATGCGAAAGCATTGGACGCAAAGCCACGGATCTAAGGGGAATATCCTAAGTGCAGGCTCAGCCTGCCTGACCGCCGGGTTGCATGAATAACGGTAATGAACGTTTTGTTCAGGCCTTTTTTGCAAGCACCCTTTTACCTGTTTGCGAAAAAGGCCTGTTTTTTAGTCAGATGAAGAAGGAGCGGCATAATTATGATGAAGCACAAGAAATTCTGGTCTGTTTTTCTTTTAATTGCCTTTGTTCTCGTACAGTGGAGCTATGGTATGCCTGTAGCTGTCCGGGCCGATACGAATGTGCAAATGGAGGTTCGTTTGAGGAACGCCAACAATACGCCGTCAAACGATACCCTTTTTCCATGGTATCTTCTTATTAACACGGGCAGTGAGTCGATTCAGCTTTCTGACCTAAAAATACGGTATTATTACACCATTGATATTGAAGGCTCCCAAATGGCCATGTGCGACTACTCCACCTTCGGCCCTGGGAATATCTATGGTACTTTTTATAAAATGGACAACCCAGTGGAGGGAGCCGATACCATTTTCGAGGTAGGCTTTCGTTCGGGAGCCGGAACCCTTGAACCGGGAGGACAGGGCGAGGTTCACAACCGGGTGGCAAGAGAAAATTATTATGGCCGTTACAATCAGCTTAACGACTATTCCTTTAACAATTCCTTGTCCAATTACACCTATACGGATCGTGTAGCGGTTTACTACAAGGGGGTTCTCATAAGCGGCATTCCCGCCGGGGAGGGGTCAACCCAGCCCACTCCCACACCCCAGCCCTCCGGTTCGCCCACACCTTCATCCAGCCCCACAGCCACTCCGGAGGCCTCCGATACGCCAACGCCTCCTCCGGCGCCCACTCCCACACCGGATCCCATACCCGGGGAGCACGTAAAGGTGACTCTCAGAAACGCCAATGTGGCAACCGATATCAATGTGCTTTATCCCTGGTATGAAATATTCAACGCCGGAACCGAACCCATAGAATTAAGCGACCTTACCATTCGTTATTACTACACCACAGACGGAGAAAAAAACCAGCTTGCCCATATTGATTATGCTTCCATACCGTCATCCTCCGTGCGGGGATCCTTTCATAAAATTGTCCCCTCCGTTTATATGGCGGATTATTACTATGAGGTGGGCTTTTCGGGCAGCGCCGGAATACTGGAGCCCAGACAGCTTATTAATATCCAGTCCCGCATCGTGAAATCGGACCATAGCCGCTATAACCAGGCCAACGATTACTCCTTTGGAAATTCGGTGTCCTATTACATCACCACGGCAAAAATCGCCGTTTATTTAAGAGGCAAGCTGGTATTCGGCGTACCTGCCGGGGGAGGACAGGCCAATGCCACGCCGGAGATTCTATCACCCTTGAACGGGGCTCAGGTACTCAAAAAGAATTTGACTGTCAAATGGCAGGCGGTTGAAGGGGCTGATTCCTATATTTTGAAAATTGAGGATATTACTGATGCCGCAGACGGGCAGGTGGGCAGCGTTATTTTAAACACGGAGGTGCGGCAGACCCAATATGTGGTATCCGCGGATAAGCTGGAAGCGGGAAGAAAATACCGCATCAGTACCCAGGCCGTTGTGGGGGATTACGAAACCCGTTACATAGAGTGCCTTGAAAAGGTGGTGGTGACGGTGGGACTCATGCCTTCGGAGGGGATTCGTGTTTTGGATATGCCAGAAGCGCTCACAACACAAAAGGGAGGTACCCCGGCCCTGTCGGGAAGAGTGCTGTCCTCATCAAAAATTACGGAAATTGCTCTGGAGGCCTCGGATGAAAACGGAAGCCCTGTTCTGGACCGTGCGCTACCTCAAACGGAGGAGTTTGATTTAAGCCGTCTTACAGCGGATACCACCGCTCTTTCACAGCAAAGCGGGGCTTTCCGCCTTACTTTAAAGATAAAAACGGAGGAGGAGCCGGACCTGGTACAGCGAAGAACCCTCCTGCTCATTGTGAAGGATGGGGAGGCCCCCGCGCTTGCGTCTGTGGACGCCAATTTAAAGGCTGACAAGAGCTTTTCAAGGCGGGATGACCTTCTTGTTCGGTGGAGCTTTGAAAAAGGCGGCGGGCCAGCCTATGTGAAAATTACCGAGCTCGATACGGAGA
>JAFADM010000506.1 GCA_023424865.1 Bacillota bacterium
CTATAATTAAGTTTATTAGGAGGCGCAAGCTAATGAGCAATAAAATTTTAAGAACAGGATATATGGGCTTTCAGCTGGAGGTTTTAAATCCTTACATTGCCTGCATGCATCATTGGGATAATTTCCCCGCGGGTAATAAAAACATGGAGCCCACATCATACATTGAGGACCGGCAGCAGGGAAGCGATTTTAATCCCGGCGCCCCCTGGCGCATGTACCATGGCGAGAAAATTCCCGGTTTTCCCGTTCATCCTCACAGAGGGTTTGAAACGGTTACGGTGGTAACCCAGGGTTTTGTGGATCATTCAGACGGTTTAGGAGCCGCAGGCCGCTACGGCGAGGGGGATGTCCAGTGGATGACGGCAGGAAAAGGGCTTCAGCACGCGGAAATGTTTCCTCTTTTAAATGAGGATAAAGAAAACCCCATGGAGCTTTTCCAGATATGGCTTAATCTCCCCAAGAAGGACAAATTCGTTGAACCCCATTATAAAATGCTCTGGAATGAACAGATACCCGTTATAAAAGAAGCCGATGGCGACGGAAACAAGTTGGAAATTCGTCTGATTGCCGGCAAATACAAAAAGTTTAAGGCCCTCCCCCCCAACCCCGATTCCTGGGCGGCCAAAGAAGAAAACGGGGTTGGTATCCTACTTATCACCCTTGCACCTCATGCGGCCCTCACTTTCGAAGGCGGTTCAAAAACCCTTGGCCGTATGCTGTATTTTTATGAAGGCGACACCCTGGACGTGGAAGGAAGCCCGCTTAAGAAGAGCACTTATGCCCAGCTTGCGGGAAACGCGGATGTGACGATAAAAAACGGCTCCCAGGAGGGCAAGCTTCTTCTTCTTGAAGGCGAGCCCATCCAGGAGCCGGTAACCGCTTACGGTCCATTTGTTATGAATACCCGGGAGGAGGTAGCCGAGGCCTACAGGGACTATCGTGAAACCCAGTTCGGAGGCTGGCC
Source organism: Bacillota bacterium (assembly GCA_023424865.1). Next base: position 965 of record JAFADM010000506.1, read on the forward strand.
CTGGGACACGGAGGATCCGGTAAGCCCAAAGGATAAGGGACGCTATGCCCTGTACTCAGACGGAAGGGAGGAGCGCCCCTGACCTTCCTTTTAAATATTTTCCTCTCTGAGGGCTTCAATGATGTTTTCCCGCTTAATCTTCCGGGAAGCGTATAAAATGGTAGCAAAGACGATGATGAAAATGATTAAAACCACAAAGCCATAGCTTTTAAGCGGAACATAAAACTCGGACATCAGCACATCCTGCTGAAGGCTATGGAGCCCAAAGGCCACAAGAAGGCTTAGGGGCAAGCCGTACAAAAGGCTTTTAAGGCCATAAAAGATGCTTTCAAAACGCATCATGCGGTTAAAGCCCTCAGGCGTCATGCCCACCGAGCGGAGCATGGCAAACTCCTTGCGGCGAAGGGCAATATTGGTGGACATGGTGTTGAAAATATTGGCCAGGCAAATAAGGCTGATGAGAATAATAAAGCCGTAGACAAACACCCCCATGAAGAGCATCAGGTTTTGCTCCGCTTTTGACTGGCTTTGCACATTATAAATGTAGTAGCCCGCCTGGGGAATTTTCTTGCACACCTCCACGATTTGCTGCTCCAAAGCCTGGTCGTTGTCAGTAGTCATATAGGTTACATAGGTAACCTGCTTGTCGGCTGAATCGCCAGTCAATTGACTGAAGCCGTCCTCCGAAACCACCAGCGTGATGTAGTTAAAGGCCTGAAAAAGGGTACCTACAGGGCGTTTATCGGTCATAGCGCCGATTTCGAGGGTTGTGGAAGCCTCCTGACTCAGGCTTTCGGGATAAAAGGCTAGGGTCTCTCCTGGCTTCATATTAAAGGCACTTCCGCTTACTCTTCCGGAGGCCCCGCTTCCCCGGGCTTCGTTAATAAGGATAACACGGGGATTTTGTCCTTCTCCCTTGTAATCCTCCGCGTTTACCCCTACCTCTTTGGCATAGGCGGAAAAGCTTTTTTCATCCAGCCGTATGATATCGGCCGACAGGACATAGCTGCCGTTCTCCGAGGGTTTTAGAATTTGTCTGGCAAGCTCGGTAAGCTGCTTTTCGGCAACGGAAAATTCCCCTGAAAGCTGTGCGGTATGCGTAACGCTTTTGGCGTGCTCTAAATTATCCAGCTCCTGATCCACGGAAAGGCGCTGGATCTGGGACAAATTGCGGTAGGTAAGGCCAATATCAAAATTCAGGCCGTAGGCTGCGGCGTCACTGAGCCTTATGGTAATGCCCGCATAGGTGGAAACGGTTAAAAACAGCACAATACTGATAACAAGGGACACCACTGTTGCCCTGTATTTTTTCCGGCTGCGCTTAAGATTCTTTAAAGCAATTTCTGCTTCAAAGCCGAAAAGCTTTCCTATAAACCGGGGTACACGCAGGGATCTGCGCGTCATACGGACCGAATCGGTTTGCCGGATGGCATCAATGGGCATGATCCGTGAGGCCCTTCTTGCAGGCTTGTGTACGGATATGGCTATTGTCACGGCCGAAAAGAGAACAGCCACCCCAAGGGTCCAGGGCCAGATGACCAGATCCAGGTTTACACCCTCCGCCACATTGATAAAGCTGTCTAAAAGGGGACGAATGGCAATGAGCGTAACCCCGATGCCCCCGATACCGGCCAAAAGCCCCAGAGGAATGCCTGCCGCTCCGATTAAAAAGCCCTCAAAGTAGACACTGGCCCGTTTCTGGCCCCGGGTGGCTCCGGCACTTGCAAGAAGCCCCAGCTGACGGCTGCGCTCGGCAACGGAAATGGCAAAGGCATTATAAATCATGGAAACGGAGGCTGCCAGAATGATGAACAGGATAACGGCCATAAAGCCTATCAAAAAGCCGTAAAGATTATCGCCCTCCACCGCGCCGTAATACCTTAAAAGCTCCGAATTAAAGCTAACCTGGGGATTAGCCCCCACCTTTTCCGCAAGCTTGGGCGCTGAAGCAAAAATACCTCTGTTTACGGAAGCCGCGGTATAATAAACGCTTACCTTATCCCCTTCCTGAAGGGTGCTTTCATCCAGATAGCCCACAACCCCAAGGGATGCCGACCAGCTTCCTTCAAAGCTTGGACGGGCAATATAGCCCACTATTGTAAAGGTTTCCGTCCCAACCTGCTTGAAGGCTTCGCCCGGAATAGGCTGTCCAGTCTTTTCGTCCGTCAGGATTTCACCTGTTTTCGCATCGGTCTGATACCGGTAGGCGTATTCCTGGGAGATGGGCGAGCCGTCCAGGCCCACTCGCTGTCCCATGCTGAAAGTAACGGTATCCCCCACTTTAAAGGGCTCCTCCATCAGAACCTTTACCGTTTCGGATACCACAATTTCACCGGGCTTTTGAGGAAGCCGACCTTCGGTAACCCGAACCGACATTTGCGCAAAACCGGACTCATTGTATTCCCGGAAAAAAAGATAGGGCTTTGCAGGGTTTTTTAAATCCGTTAGAAGGGTAAAACCCCTGTCCTGACTTAAGGTCAGCTTATCTATTTCCTGCTCCTTTTGAAGCTGGGCAATCTGCTTTACCGGCACATCCCTTAAAAGAGCGTGCCAGTTGCCGCTGTCGGCAATGGTACCCCTCTGAAGCAGGCTTATAAAGGAGCCTACAAAAAGGGCTACCGCCGTTATCATGGCAGTGGAGAGCATAACGCCAATAATGGTAACAATGGTGCGCTTTTTATTGAGCCGCAGGGTTTCCAGGGTGTAGCGCTGCATTACGTTCATTTGCGCATCACCTCGTCTCTTACGATGCGGCCGTCTTCAATGCCGATGATGCGATCGGCCTGCAGGGCAATTTGATTGTCATGGGTGATGAGAATGAGGGTTTGACCGAATTTTCGGTT
>JAFADM010000523.1 GCA_023424865.1 Bacillota bacterium
TCGTTATAGATATTGTGAGGAATCGTTACATTCCCCTCATGAATTCCTTTTAAACGCAGGCCAGCCTTAAACACGGAATAGGGTACCGCCTCCGGGGATCGGTTTTCAAACCGCAGCGACAGCCGTACATGCTGTTCTTTGTTTTCAAATAAAGCCCTGCCGTGAACCCTTTTACAAGGCGAAACCCCCGTTATTTCAATACCGTCCTTAACCCTTGAAACCGCCACAGTCTCCAGGGCCTTTATCTCCCAGGGAAATTCACAGGAAAACCCCAGCACCTCACCGCAGGAAACTCTGAAAATCACCGAAGCTCCCTCAAGAAAAAGCAGCTCATCCTTATCCCATTCCAACTTTTTCACCAATGCTGTCCCTCCCATTTTAAGTCACATCCGGTTCTATCCAAAAATTTCGGCCATGGGCGCAGGTGTTTCCCTCTTAAAATCCGTTACCCGGTAAATTTTCCCGTCCCTGTAGAAGACCTCTGTTAAAATCTCTCCGCTGCGGGAATAGGTCTGGGCCGGTCCGTCAGCAAAACGTCCTACGTAGGATCCAGAAGATTTCAGTTGGCCGTCATCGTAATAGGTCTTATAAACCGCCCTGTTTCCCCGGCTTTCCTGCTGCCATTCCCACTGCCTTAATCCGTCCTCCGAGAAACAGGTATGGGTGCCGACCTTACGTCCTCTGTCGTATTCTCCCCGGAATTCCAGAGCTCCTGAGGGGTAATACCACTTTTCCTGTCCATGGAGGAGCATCCGGCCTTCCTCCGAAAGACCCATGGCATATTCACACCGTATCTTTCCATTACAATAATACTCTTTATAGGTTTTAGCAAGCCGGATGGGGCCGTCATAGCCCTTCATAACATCCGAAATACCTCCGTCCCTATCCTCCGTCAGAAGCCAGGCTTCGTTGAAGGATAAATGGAGACAGGGATGGGTATTGCTGGTGACAATATGGATAAGCCCGTCGGGAGACTGGCAGCACACGCTGTAGCCCAGGGTATCGGCACCGCACAGAATATCCGTATCCCTTTTCCTTGGCTGGGTCCCCAAGAGCCTTTTAAAGGTCCAGGTTTTTCCTTCATCCTCCGAATAAGCGCCATAGGATCCCCACCGGGGATCATCCTGGGGATAGGGGCGTTTGCCGTGCTTGTTCTGATAATCCCCGCACATAAACAGTCTTCCGCTTTTCAGCCGGATCACACAGGGGCGCTGCCCCGAGGTCAGAGCCGGAAAAGGCGTTTTTTCCACTGTCCATGTATCGCCTCTGTCATAGGATACGGCCTTTGGCATATAACCGTCAATATCGGAATTCTTTCCTCCAAGAGCAAGAAGGCCGCCATCCTTAAGCTCCACCGCCGTTGTATGCCTTCCCGCAGTTCTGCCGCCGGGATTCTCCCAGACCAGCAAATCCCGCGACCTCCAGAGTACGGAGCAGGAGCCTTCGGAGGAGTCGCACACCAGGTAATACCAGCCGTCCTTTGCGTGAATAACGGAATTGACAGGCTGGCGTATAACCCGTTCCGCCTTATTGACAAATCGGGGGAACACAGGCCCGGTCCAGGTTTCCCCATTGTCCCGTGACACCATGTATTGGAATGGAAAGGAATCGTCTAATTGCTGCCAGCCCCAAAAATGGTAAATGGCTCCGTCCCAATCCGTAAACAAAAGGGGCGCGTGATCATTTACTCCGGCGGGATTTAAAAAGATGTCCGGTATTTCCCATTCCTCCGCACCGTACTTCAGGCGGGCGCCCATGAGCCCTCCCTCGGCATCATATTCGTGATAGGTGGAATAGATGGAAACCAGCAAATCACCGTTGGGGGCGGCACAGAAGCCGGGGGAATGGTTGTGGTGGCGAAGAGCCGGATTAAGCCCTATGGCTGTAATCTCCTGGCTGGTTCCATTATCGGGAGGTGATGGAAATAAAAGCCTTTTTTTATAAAAGGGCTTTTCCGCCGCCTCGTTTACCTGTACCTCATGGTAAAGGGCCTTCTGCTTGACACAGCGGGAGAGGGCAGGCCTTTCGCTTTTTCCGCCTGTAACAGGCTCCTTTCCTATTACCACCCGAAAGCCTACGGGGTGCCTTCCGAAGGAATTGTGGATGTCCTGGGAAAAGTGCCTGTAGTTCGGAGGCAGAGAGCCCCGCCGCCACAGATCCAGAGGGTATTCATTGTATCTTAAGGGATTGTCCAGAAAGCCTCCCCGGACAACCTTGAAAAACCCTTCCGAAGGCCCGGCGGGATCGGTTGCTTCCTTATCGGTATATTCTCCGTGCCAGTCAAAGCACCATTCCCTAAGGCTCAGATCACACAGGCGATCGATGCCGAAGGCCTTTGCATTTCTGGCACAGTATTCCCATTCCGCCTCCGTGGGCAGGCGATAGGCTTTGTTTTCCTTTTCACCGAGCCATTGGCAGAAGGCCTGAGCTTCCAGCCAGCTGACTCCTGTTACATAACCCCGATGGTTTTCGGCGTCGGGCTCACAGCCGCAAACCTCCCTTGAGAAGCTTGCAAACAGGTCATAGGAAACGGGTTCCCTGCTTATCCTAAAGCCCTGGGAAAAGGTTACCTTATGTACAGGCAGCCCGTCGGGACAAAGCTCCACAGTACCTCCGCCCATTTTGCAGCTGCCGGCGGGAACCAGCGCCATACCTTCATAAAACACAGTCCATCACTCCTATCCCTTGATTGCGCCAACCATGACACCCTTGACAAAATACTTCTGCAGAAAGGGGTATAAAAACAGAATGGGCACGGTGGCTACCACAATGGTGGCGTATTTAACCGTCTGTGAAGCGGCATAACGATCCGAGAAGGCATCGTCCACCGTCATCTCACTGGTCTGGGCGTTAATAAGAATATCCCTTAAAACAAGCTGCAGAGGATGCTTTGTTTTATCGGGGAGATAAATCATGGCGTTAAACCAGGAATTCCAGTGGGACACGCCGTAGAAAAGCGCGATAACCGCCATGGTGGGAATGGACAGAGGAATGATAATCTTAAACAAAATGGTATAGTCCCCTGCGCCTTCAATACGGGCGGATTCTTCAAGGCTTTCGGGAATGCCGAGAAATGCCGTTCGCATAACAATAAGGTTATAGGTGGAGATAAGCCCCGGCAAAACCAGCGCCCAGCGGGAATTAATAAGGTTCAGCCCCTGAACCACCAGGTAACCGGGTATAAGTCCTCCGCTTATGTACATGGTGAGCACGCAGAGAAACATCAGGGCCCCGCTCCACATCAGATTCTTCCGGGACAGCACATAGGCGCCCAGGGAGGTAATAAACACATTACAGGCCGTACCGACAAAGACAACAAAAAGGGTGTTGGCGTAGCCGGTCAGAATATTGGGGTTTCTAATAACCGAAGTATAGGACGATGTACTGAAGCCCAGAGGCTTTAAAAGAACCCCGGTATGGGCCAGAAATTCCTGGGGTACGCTGAAGGAAGCAAAGACAACATACATAAACGGATAAAGGGTGATAATCATCATGAAGATCATAAAGATCCTGTTGAAATTATCAAACACATGCTCCCCAACGGTTTTTTTGTAGATTCTCATCACTTTACCTCCTTACCACAAGCTGTATTCGTTTACTTTTTTGCTGGCTTTGTTGGCCAGGATCAGCAAAGCGATATTAATTACCGAATTGAATAAACCCACCGCGGTACTGAAGCTGTAATCAAAATCCACCAGGCCCTTGCGGTAATTAAATGTGGATATGACGTCCGCGACTTCATAGGTTGTAGGGTTATAAAGCAGAAAGATTTTCTCAAAGCCCACGCTCATAAGCCCGCCGATTTTAAGAATCAAAAGAATGACAATCGTAGGCATAATACCCGGCAGAGTAATGTGCCAGGCCTGCTTAAAGCGGGTGGCGCCGTCAATGTAGGCGGCTTCATAGAGCTCCGAATCAATGGCTGTCAGCGCCGAAAGGTACACAATGCTGCCCCATCCTATGCTCTGCCATATGCCGCTTCCGATATAAATGATACGGAACATATCGGGGCGCATGAGAAGGTCGCTTCTCTGTCCGCCGAACAGTGCGATAACATCATTTAAAAGTCCGCCCTTTAAACTGAAATCCAGTATCATACCGCATATAACCATGGTGGATATAAAGTGAGGCAAATAGGTTATGGTCTGAATGGTTCGCTTAAAGAAGCGATTCTGTATTTCATTCAACATAAGGGCAAAGAGAATGGGGGCAGGAAAGCCAAACAGCACTTCATAAAAGCTGATTGTCAATGTATTCTTGATTAACCGGCCAAAATAAACACTATTGAAAAAGCGCAGGAAATTGTCAAAACCAACCCAGTCGCTTCCAAAAATTCCTCTGGAAGGAATATAATCCTTAAAGGCCAGCACAAGGCCATAAATAGGTACGTACTGAAAAATGATGTAATAGAGTATAACGGGTACAAACAGAATGTAAACGCCTTTATTGCGGATAAAGTCCTTTTTAACTTTCTGACCCCATGTTAAGCTAAAGGCGGATTTTATAGGCAGAAGTTTTTCCAACAGCATCCCCTTCTTTATTTTTTAGGTCCTGCCCGAGGCAAAACCCTTATAGTTGTCGTGCCGGCCCCGATTCTGGGCGGAGCCGGCACGAGTCTATCGGCTTCGTTTAATACCTTATTGCTGATAAGCGTCAATAAAAAATGAGAATTTATATTGTCGCTTCTCTCCAATTGGATTGCGGGCGTTGCCCGCTTTAATGGCTATGTAATGGATTTTTCTTATCTTGAATTGTAGCGATCCACTGAATCCTGCTGAATTTTAACAGCCTTTTCAATATTCATATTCTTAATACTGTCGACAAACTTGTCAAAGTTTGAAAGGGGCTCCTGGCCAATAATAAACTTAAGTGTCATCTCATCCACATAGGTTTGAATATCAGCCATCAGGATGGCATATTGGTTGGATTCCTCGGCAGTTAAGGTGTTGGGAGGCATAAGAATTTTGGAATCGCCGGTCTTCCAGTTTGTCTGGATGAGAACCTTCTGATCCGTGTTGAGGTTAACCTGCTCATAGAAGCCGATATGCCTTGCATAAGGAAAGTTGATGGGTCCAAGGCCGTAACGTGCAATGGCTTCTTCCTGACTGTAGCCCTGTGTGTTGTTCATGACGAGATCGGTAAGCATCGGTTTTCCGTCCTTCATCTCGTAACTCTCGCCCTCGATGCCATAAGTTGCAAGTAAGGAGCCTTCCTCGGAGTAGAAATAATCCAGCCAGCGCATGGTCTCCTCAGGATACTTATTGGAAGAGGTAATGGCTGTGGAGCGCATATTCTTGTTCTTGTCGTCAATAAGGCTCTGATAGCCGTCCGGTCCTACGAGGTAAGGTATGGAATCCAGATTGGCCTGAGGGTTTTTCTCAATAAGAGCTTCTCTTTGCATGGTGAGCCCGGAGCCCATGGAGCCAATAGTGGATGCCGCATCCTCATTAAGAATCTTGGCGTCTCTGCTCTCAAGCACTGCGAAGTCGCTGTTGATGAGGCCCTCGCCGTACCATTTGTTCATGGTCTCAAGATAGGCTCTGTATTCCGGGGTAATAGGCCCGTAAACAACGGCGCCGTCCCGCATGTGCATATTTTGTCTGGTTCCGAAGGAGCCTGCCAAGGCCTTTGTAGCTGTAAGGGACTTGTCGTCGGCAAAGGGAATAATATCGGATTTGCCGTTGGGCTTTTGATCCCTTATGGCTGTAAGCACATCATACATTTCGTCAATGGTTGTAGGAGCGGATTTTCCGACCTTTTCCACCCAATCCAGACGCATGTAAGGTCCTTTAATCTGGAATTCCTCAACTTTCATGGTATCGGGATTATAGTTAAAGTTGGCCACGCGGAAATTGATTCCGTTATCCAGCTTTGTGCTCTGGAAGAAGGCCTCGTTCTCAGCCATAATCTTCATGTAGTTGGGCATGTAGGTGGAAAGGTCCTGATCCGTGATGGGAATAATGATACTGTCTCTGAGAAGGGCTTCGGCGCCGCCCTTGGCGGACTCAAAAACCCAGTTGATCATGTCGGGCAGATCCCCGGAAGCAACCATCAGGGCAAACTGTTCATTGCCTCCCGTAGGATGAATCCATTCAATATGGATATTGGTCAGCTCTTCAAATTTCTTAAAGGCTTCCACCTCGTTGTAGGTGGACATGGTAGCGGACATGGCACCGTTAATGTTGCAAAAGTATTCCAATGTTATTTTTTCCTTGGCAATGGGAAGACTTAAGTCAACCGCCTCTCCTCCCGCCGGTGTAGTGGCGGCAGCCGAAGGCGTTGCGCTTGGCGAATTGCCCGGCTGGTTTCCTGCCGGATTGGATCCACATGCTGTCAGCAGGTTCCCGGCGACCAGCACCGCCATGGCCGTGGCCATTACTTTTGCCCCCATGCTTTTTTTCATAATGGATGTTCCCCCTTTAATTATTATTTGTTAATTCGGGAAACCCGGTTAAGGGCTTTCCCATTTATCACAAACACAACTCTAGCCGGTTTTAAAATGTTATTCAATGTTCAATTCCAGAGATGGCACAGCTCATACAGGTCTTCCAAAAGTGTTTTATATGATCAAAAACTGTTTTTTTAAGCTAAGAACCTTGATTTTAACATGAAACAGGTATAAGCACACCTGAAAAAACTTTAAGCCGCCCTCTCTAACCCTTGGTTTGATAAGGCGGCTTAAAAAACAGGATTGCCAGGTATAGCCCGACAGCTTTTTTAGTTTTCAGATACCCGAACAGGGCTAATTGTACGCTGGAATAGGTTTTGTACTTGGGTAGACAGCCCTGTCAGGGGAGCCATGGAAGATGGAGCCAACTCATTATGGGGTATTTATTTAGCCTAACAGGCTTCTTTTTAACCCGGAAAAAGGAAACGGAGCGCCATGCCCGGGATATACCGTTCCAACAGGCATACCGCTGAGTCTTTTCAGACTTGCATGCATCTTTTTAAAATCGGAGGCATTGGGAGCAATTCCCGGTTTACCGTTATTGGAGAGGATATCCCCTGATATGAAATCGCCGTCCTTCGTAAGAACCCCAATGGACCCTTTCGTATGTCCGGGCAGATGGATAATTTGTGCATCAAGACCAAAGGGCTGCAAGCTAAAACCTTCTTCCAGCAGTACATCCGGAGTAAACGGCTGAAAATCCTCCAGCGTTTTTTGTGTTAGCTTTTCAATTTTTTTACGCAGAAGTAAAAAAATCAGCTTATGGATTACAGAGCTATAGCTAACGTTACTCAGCCATTGCTCCAGAATGGGTTTTTCAACCACCTCCCTGTCACCCCCATGTATGGCGACAGGAGCGTTATACCTCTTTTTCAAGTAGGCTGCGTTGCCGGTATGATCACTGTCTCCGTGAGTAAGTACAATGAGCTTAAGATCCTGTTCCGTACACCCCCGTGCTTCAAGCTCCCTGACAAGAAGCTCGCGCCTGTTGGTGAAGGTCTCGTCCCTGAACATATGCCCTCCCGTGTCAAACAAAATAAAGCCCTGCTCCGTTTTGACAAGATAACCATTCACTCCGTTCAAATCCAAACGGATAATTTCATAAGACATAATCACTCCTCCTCATCTATTAAAGCTGTCAGTGCCTTGCCAAACCGAATATGGCGGCACCACTCAATGCTTTTTTGAGTAATGAGAATGCCGTAATACAGGGTGGACAGCTTGTAGTAATAGCAATCCTTTTTTTCCATGGCGCCGAACTCCTTTTCCAGCTGCTTTAGCTTGTGCAAATAGTTTCTGTTGTTCACTTCATGCTCCATAAGCTGCTGATCACGAATAGCGGCCGGCAGCTTATCGAAAAAATAAACCTTGGCCAGATGTGTATTGGTGCCGTCCAAAACATTCATGGGCGAAGAAAGCCATTGGAAGAACACTTCTCTGCCCTTTTCGGTTATTTCATAGTATTTTTTTTGCCTGCCCCCCTGGGGCTTTTCAGACATTATAAGAAAACCCGCGTCAGTCAGCTTTTTTAATGACGGGTACAGGCTTCCATAGCTTGCTTTATAAAAGGTCCCAATGCCGTTTTCAATGAATTTCTTAATATCATAGCCGGTAAGGGGTTCATCAAGAACCATACCTAAAATAATGCTCTCCAGCACAAAATACCTCCTTTTAATATATCGTATAGATATATTGTAAAACTCTATATATCCTTTGTAAAGAAATAATTATCTTAACTGTCTGCTAAAATGCTATTATGGATGATGAACGACAAACAAAATCCGGCTTTAAATGTTGCGAGGATAAATCCTTATTGCTCTATACTTTGTTTTGAAGGGAGGGATTTATTTGGATTGGCTGGCTCGCATGAACTCAGCGCTCGCCTATGTGGAAGAAAATCTGGCCGGCGATATCGATTACGAGGTTCTGGCTAAAAAGGCCTGCTGCTCTGCGTATAATTTTCAGCGGATGTTTTCATTTATAACCGACACGTCGCTGTCTGAATATATCCGGCGAAGAAGATTGACCCAGGCAGCCATTGAGCTTCGGAACAGTACGATTAAGGTAATTGATCTTGCCGTAAAATACGGTTATGAGTCACCGGTTTCCTTTTCACGGGCATTTCAGGGGCTCCATGGGGTTAACCCTTCGGAAGCGCGCACCGATGGTGTAACCTTGAAAGCCTATCCAAAAATTTCCTTTCAGATTTCAATCAAAGGAGAGAAGGAAATGGATTACCGTATTGAAACAAAAGAGGCTTTTCAGGTTTTCGGAATTGAAGGTGTTTTTAGAACCGACAGCTCAGGAGAGGATCCTAAAACACCTCACGATCTTTGGGAGCAATGCCACGCCAACGGCGCTTATGAGCGCCTGGCAAAAGACGCAGGCCATTTGCCCGATTTTGTAAACAGTGATTTATGCAAGGTTCATGGTGTTTGCAGCTACCGAAAAACACCGGCAGACAGCTTTCCCTACATGCTCTGCGCTTTTCGCAGTGCAAGCAGCCGGGTAGAGGGATATACGCTTGTTGATATTCCCTCGTATACATGGGCTATCTTTCCTTCGCATAAATTTGAATGGCAGGAATTCGATACAGTTATCGATTCCCTGTACAAGCGATTCTTTTCCGAATGGCTGCCAACGGCAGAGTACGAGCAGGTGGAAGGACTTGATTTCGAGCTCTATGGCGGCAACGCGGACAAAGGCTATGTTGAGCTTTGGTTCGCGGTAAGAAAAAAAGCATGAGCTTCTGTTGCGGCAAAAAAGCTTTTACCACAGCTTAGGTCTGCTTGCAAGGAACTACACACAAACCGTTAAAAGGGCTAATGACAACAAAGGGCTGCATGCTCCCGCAGAGGGAATATGCAGCCTGTTTTGCTGTCGAAATTCTAAAGGGGATTGCCCCTTGGCAAATTGGAATTTGGAAAGCTACCAGCTTGCGATCGCTTTCGATAATTTTGCTTCAATAGTCATTCTTGTTTTCTTGCATTCCCTTGGATTTTGCCTCCCCGATTTAAATGCAAGCCGAATGAGCAAGCCGGAGACCAACGGGAGGAAATACTCCAGAATCGTCTGCGGAAATACAAAATGTGTTCCATACTGAAAAAGCAGCGCTTCATATTCACTGTCATGAGGATGGCTTTCAAGCCTTTTTTTCATTCTTCCGATATATTTGCAGGTGTCCCACAGCACGTCGTCCTCAGCACCCACAAGGATTATGCGGCCTTTAATCCTTTCAATCTTGATTTTTTCTTCCTCGCCGACAGGATGCAGCTTTTCAGACGTATCAAACATTTCCCTGCTTGCGATGAGATTTCCGCTCTCTTTTGACTCCTTTTTAATCATTTGCCAATACAGCGGATGACGGTACGCATAAGGAAGATATGGCAAAGGCTGTCCCTGATAGGAGACGCTTGATTCATTTTCACCCGGCCTTTCACGAGCCCCATCAAGCCGGTCCTGATAAAAGCCCTCCATAATAAAATCGCTGGGGGACATGGCAATTGTCAGTGAAATATCCTGAAAATAGGACGCGGCGACCAAAGCCAGCATGCCGGTGGTGGAGGCACCGGCAATGCCTATTTTCATATTTCCCTGTGCTTTGAGATAGCGGATGGCGGCCTCGAATCGCTCTAAAGGGTAATTATGATGGCCATAGTCTTTTTTCCCGGGAGACATGGCCATCACGTTACATCCCTGCTTATGAAACCATTTCACACCCGAAACAGCCATTCTGTCGTCAACCGCATCGCCCAGCATCACAATAATCACTCTGGTGCTTTCTTTGTGATTCGGATAATACGCGCCATAAAACCCGTTTTCTTCTACATCCAGTAAGGTTTTGTTCATATTATCCCCTCCTCAAATTTAAATTTAATTGTCTTGTTTCACAAAGCCCCTCAAAATTAACCACACAAAAATAAAACATAATATCCCACCGCCGCTCATTATTGCAGGATAGAGAATACTTGCATTGATATTTACCTCAGTTATCAAAATTAAAATAACGGCAACAACAGATACGATTGCGCTTGCAAATGAACCGCAGGCAATGGCTCCAAAACCTCTGTACAGCCTTGTCTTTGATAGTATCCTTGAGAGGCCTTTGACTCTTTCGCTTATAAGTTCTACCAGTCCTGTAAATATTAAGGCAGAAGATATTAGGCCCCCAAAAACAACTAAAATAAAAACACCCTGATTCTGCATATACCCGGGATTTCTTAACAGACAAAGAGCCAGTCCTGTATAAAATGCAATCCAGCCTATATTACCCAATATATCATAGCGCCACCATTGCTTGTCTGTTATTGTTAATTTATACATTTCATTTTACTCCTGCCAGTTATTTATAAATAGGCTTAAATTTTTGTTTAGCGCTATTTCAAAATTGATTATACATTATCTTCCTTGCCCTCACAATCCAATTCCACTTCGGGCCAATAATCCACTTAGCGCCACTCGCCACGGTGAACGAA
>JAFADM010000525.1 GCA_023424865.1 Bacillota bacterium
CAAAAAGCGAAGATTCCGATAGCTACCTTCAGCGCCATGATGAATGGCCGTAAGACGATGTATGTTGATGAATTAAGAGCTATTTGCCGTGCCATGGATGTCAGCCCTGAAACCTTCATTGAATTTAGAAATGAATAAGCATTTCTACATATAAAGATGGGAAAAGCACCAATGCCCATCTTAATTGTTGCACATCTTAGAGAGATATTCCTTTAAGTCCATTCCTTGTTGTTGTCAGTCCTTAAATTAAAAATAAATAACAGGAGGATGTATGATGAAAAAAGGACGTATTGTGGTGGCAGCTATTCTGCTGACAGCCATGCTGGGGGGATGCGGCGATTCGCCGGGTATGAGTTCCCAGACACCCACTCCCGGAAATGTTCAATCAACGGCATCACCGGGGGCGCAGACGCCGGAATCCAATTTTGAAGGCTATCCCTTAAAGGCAGAGGATACCACCATTTCCTGGTGGGTAGGCGCAGGCTTCCTTCCCAACAGCGCTTATGGCTCCGGCGATCAGTCCCCCTTCCACTCCGGTTTGTCTGAAATGACAGGCGTCAAAATTGAATGGCAGTTTCCCACCGCAGGAACAGACGCAAGTCAGGCCTTCAACCTTATGCTGGCCTCGGATACCTTGCCCGACATTATCTATTACGGACTCATTTCCGACGCGGGAAGGTATATTGACGAAGGCATCATTCGTGACCTGTCGGATAATATAGCCGACTATTCACCCGCCTATTATCAATTTCTCCAGACAGATCCCGTTTACGACAAATCCATGAAAACAGACTCAGGTCAGTATTACGGCTACGGCTTTTTCCGTGAGGACGGGGGCTGGAACGATTCCTACCTTGGCCCTGTTATCCGGCAGGATTGGCTGGATGCCCTTGGACTTTCGGCACCCAAAACCATTTCCGACTGGGATAAGGTTTTGAGCGCCTTCAAGGACAAGTATAACGCCAAGCTGAGCTTTGCGTGGAGCCGTTTTAAAACCACCGGCATAAGCGGTGCTTTTGGTTCTTACAGCGCCATTGATCATCGGGTATACATTGATGATAACGGAAAGCTCCAGTCGGCTCAGGCACAGCCCCAGTGGAAGACTTACATGGCCAAGCTCAATGAATGGTGGAAGGCAGGCCTCATTGATCAGGATGTTCTCACCATGACGGATACGGATGCTCAAACAAAGGCATTGAACGGCAATATAGGAATTTCCGTCACCTCAATGGGTCAGGTTTCCAACTGGGAGAAGGACGCTGATAAAGCAGGGAACGGCGCCAAGTGGACCGGGCTTCAATACCCCACCGGGGATGATGGTACCCTATCCATGGTCTTTGGCGGCCGCGGAATTGGCGGAGAGGTTTCAGTGGTTACCACAAGCTGCACAGAGGAAAAGCTTGAAACCGTTATGCGTGTTCTGGACTATGCCTATACCGATGAAGGCCATCTTTACTGGAACTTCGGTAAGGAAGGGGTTTCCTGGGAATATGACAGCGAAGGAAAACCTGCGTATACCGACCTTGTAACAAAGGATCCCGACGGCTTGAACAACGCCATTGACAAGTACGGCGGTTCCACCTGGAGCGGTTCCACCATACAGGCTACCCTGCTGCTTTATTTAAAAAATACAAAAACCGCGGTTGAGGCCAATGACCTGTGGTTCTATCCCAATGAAGCGGTAACCACAAAGCATAACATGCCCCGCGTTACCTTCACGGTAGACGAAAGCAACCGTCTTGCGGAGCTAAATGCACCTATCAATACTTATGTTTCTGAAACGGCCGTGAAATACCTTGTGGGCGAAGAATCACTGGATACCTTCGACAGCTTTGTGGCAAAGCTCTATGATATGGGGCTTCAGGAGGTTCTTGATATTAATCAGGCAGCCTATGACAGATTCCTTGCCCGTTAATGGGACACCGGAAACAGAGAACCAGATGAACGCGATATGAAGAGAAATGCGGCGGCGGTTATAGCCGCCGCATTTGCAAAAAGATCCAGCAGGAGGTATTGCCATGGCTGAAAGACAGCTCCATCAGGTAGTCCGGGTAAACAAAACGGCTGCCGGAAGTGTTCTGAGTCGGGATTTTAAGTTAAATAAATACAAATACCTGATTATATTGCCTGTCGTCATTTATTTCATCATTTTTGCCTATAAACCCATGTACGGTCTGATTATCGCTTTTATGGATTTCCGGCCGGCCCTGGGCTTTGACCGGAGTCCCTGGGTAGGCTTTAAGCATTTTGCCAATTTCTTTAACGATGTTTATTTTGGAAGGCTTATTCGAAATACCGTTTCCATCAGTGCGTTGAACATTATTTTCGGCTTTCCTGCACCCATTATTCTGGCCCTTCTTTTAAACGAAATTAAGAAAATCACATTTAAAAGAACCATTCAGACCATTACCTATATGCCTTATTTTATATCCATGGTGGTAGTGTGCTCCTTAATCAGAACTTATACCCTAAGTGAAGGCATCTTTTCCCAGCTGTCTGTCGCTCTGGGCGGGGATCCCAAGAACTATCTTATGAACACCTCGTATTTTTATCTCATTTACATACTATCGGATATCTGGCAGGGAATCGGGTGGAACTCCATCATCTACCTTGCAGCCCTTTCGGGGATCGATCAGGAACAGTATGAAGCCGCTCGAATCGACGGAGCGGGCCGGTTCAAGCAGATGCTTCATATCACCTTGCCCGGGATTATGCCCACGGTGATTATTCTTTTAATCCTTCGTTTCGGCGGCATTCTCAATGTGGGCTTTGAAAAGGTGCTGCTGCTCTATTCGGAGGCGACCTATGAAGTGGCGGACGTCATTTCTACCTATGTTTACCGGAGAGGTATTCTTAATGCCGCCTACAGCTTCAGCACGGCGGTGGGCCTGTTCAATTCTCTTGTAAATGTGTTTTTTCTGCTGACAGCCAATGCGTTAAGCAGAAAATTTACCGATTCCAAGCTATTTTAGGAGGGATATGATATGGCGCTAAATAAGAGAACTCCCGGCGAAGCCCTTTTTGACGGTATTAATATTACGATTATGATCCTGCTTGCTTTTGTGACAATTTATCCCATGTATTATGTGCTCTGTGCCTCGGTAAGCAATAATGTGGAGCTTCTGGCAAGCCCCGGTGTGCTCTGGTTTCCCAAGGGCTTCACTCTGGGGGCCTATAAGCTTGCTTTCAGCCATCCGCTGCTTTTGAGCGGTTATAAGAATATACTTATCATTCTGGTGGTTTCGCTGCCCTTGAACATTATTCTTACTTTATTTTGTGGCTATTTTCTGGCAGCCAAGAATGTTTTCTTCAAAAAGCCCATTATGGCGCTTATTCTGTTTACCATGTTCTTTAACGGCGGTATGATACCGACCTACCTTAATATCCGGAGCCTTGGCTTATTTGATTCTATCTGGGCTCTTATTCTTCCTGGAGCTTTGAGTGTATTTAATTCCATTATCTGTAAGACTGCTATCGAAGCCCTGCCCGACAGTCTGAGCGAATCGGCCCATATAGACGGAGCCAATGATCTGGTGGTTATTTTCAGAATTGTTTTTCCCCTTATCATGCCCACCATAGCGGTGCTTCTTCTGTATTACGGCGTAGGACACTGGAACAGCTGGTTTTCAGCCTCCATTTATATTCAGGACAATTATAAGCTGCCCATACAAAATGTCCTTCGTGCTGTACTCATCGCCAACTCCAATATACTGAATTCGGCGGCCACGGAAAGCGATCAGATCAACCAGTTCGCGGAAACCATCAAATACTCGGCCATAGTTATTACCACCATTCCCATTCTCTGCATTTATCCCTTTCTTCAGAAGTATTTCGTTAAGGGTGTCATGATTGGTGCTGTGAAAGGATGATTTTACCTAGAGTTGCTCCTGTCTTAGCCTTGACAAGAAGGTGCCCTTCTTTTAATATGAAAGAGGTATTGGATTTTATTATTCATACGTTTTGAACAGCATAAGATCAAGTGCAGTGATAAAGAGGAGTAAGCTTCCCTTTTCCATAAGAGAGAAAACGCCGCAGGCTGAAAGCGTTTTTGGGATAAAAGAGAGCCGAAGGTCGCTTTGGAGCACGTATATGCGATGCATCATTCAATAGGTTTAGCATATACCGGTGGAACCGTTATCTTCCGTATCAAGGGCCCTTTTTAGGGAAATTTGGTGGTACCGCGGATTAGCTTTCGTCCAAAAAACATGGACGAAAGCTTTTTTGTTTTTTTAGTGCCTTTTAGAGTGTTCAGGCGTGTTGAAGGAGGAGGACCATGCTTCTTAAAATCATTGCGTTTCTTTTAATTGTGGCCGGTGCGGTCATAAGCTACGGGGCTAAATTTATAGTGGAAAAACGAGGCCTTGCACAAAAGGTCAAGGTTGAGGAAGCACAGGAAATGAACAGTGAAGAGCTCGAAAAATACAGGCATGCCAAGGCCATGACACAGGTAAAATTACTTGGCCTTGCCATTATGCTGCCGGGTGTGGTTCTTGTTTTCTGGCTATTCCGCTAAACAAAATCGTTACATGGCAGTATGCCGTAAATTCCAACGGAAAGCCACTTGTTCTTTAAATAAGACGGTGTGCCCGATTTAGCCGTCCTTTGGCGTGAAAGGCAAACGACAGTAAAACTTTAAACTTTAGAAGAAGAGGGAAAATTATGAGTTCTAAGGAAATTGAAAAGACGTATAATCCCAAGGCAGTTGAGGAAAAGCATTATTCCAACTGGATGGAAAAGGGCTACTTCCATGCGGAGCCGGATCCCAAAAAGGAGCCCTTTTGCATTGTTATTCCGCCGCCCAATATTACGGGTCAGCTTCATATGGGCCATGCGCTGGACAATACCATGCAGGATATTCTTATCCGTCTTAAAAGAATGCAGGGCTATTGTGCCCTGTGGCTTCCCGGTACGGATCATGCCAGTATTGCCACGGAAGTGAAGATTGTTGAAAAATTAGCTAAAGAGGGCATCTCAAAAGAAGATTTGGGCCGCGAAGGCTTTCTCGAAAAAGCCTGGGAATGGAAAGCTCAATACGGTGGACGCATTGTGGAGCAGCTTAAAAAGCTGGGAAGCTCCTGCGATTGGGAGAGGGAGCGCTTCACCATGGACGAGGGTTTATCCCGTGCCGTTCAGGAGGTGTTTGTCCGCCTTTATGAAAAGGGGCTTATCTACAGGGGGGAACGTATTATCAACTGGTGTCCCTGCTGCGGTACCTCCATTTCCGATGCGGAAGTGGAATACGAGGAGAAGGAAGGCCATTTCTGGCATATCCGTTATCCAGTGAAGGATTCCCAGGAGTTCATTGAAATTGCCACCACCCGCCCCGAAACCCTACTGGGTGATACGGCGGTTGCTGTTCATCCTGAGGATGAGCGCTATGCCCATCTTATCGGGAAAACCCTGATTCTGCCTTTGGTAGGCCGTGAAATCCCCGTTGTCGCCGACACCTATGTGGAAAAGGACTTTGGTACCGGTGCGGTTAAAATTACCCCCGCCCATGATCCTAACGATTTTGAGGTGGGCCTTCGCCACAAGCTCCCCGTATTGAACGTAATGAATGGGGACGCCTCCATCAACGAAAACGGCGGAGCCTATGCCGGACTTACCCGGGAGCAAGCCAGAAAGCGCATTGTTGCGGATCTGGAAGCCCAGGACTATTTGGTTAAGGTTAAGCCCCATACCCATAATGTAGGCGCCTGCTATCGCTGCGACACCGTCATTGAGCCCAGGGTATCCTGGCAGTGGTTCGTAAAAATGAAGCCTTTGGCAGAACCCGCCATTGAAGCCGTTCGCAATAATACCATTCAATTTGTTCCCGAGCGCTTCTCTAAAATTTATTATAACTGGATGGAAAACATTCAGGACTGGTGCGTTTCACGTCAGCTCTGGTGGGGCCACCGTATACCGGCTTATTACTGCAGTGCCTGCGGACACATGACCGTGGAACGGACCGCACCCGAAGCCTGCCCCAAATGCGGCTCCCACTCCTTAAAGCAGGATGAGGACGTTCTGGATACCTGGTTCAGCTCCGCCCTGTGGCCCTTCTCCACTTTAGGCTGGCCGGACAAAACCGCGGATCTGAATTATTTCTATCCCACCAGCGTCCTTGTAACCGGCTATGATATCATCTTCTTCTGGGTTGCCCGCATGATTTTCTCAGGATTGGAGCAAATGGGCAAGGAGCCCTTTAAGCATGTGCTTATCCACGGCCTTGTCCGGGATGCTCAGGGAAGGAAAATGTCCAAATCCCTTGGAAACGGTATTGATCCGTTGGATATCATTGATAAATATGGAACAGATGCCCTTCGTTATGCCCTTACCATCGGCACCTCTCCCGGAAACGATATGCGCTTCTCGGAAGAAAAGCTGGAGGCAAGCCGCAATTTTGCCAATAAAATATGGAATGCCTTCCGCTTTGTGATGATGAACTTTGACGAGGATTTGAGCTTTGACGGTGTAAACGAGGCCAATTATACGGCTGCCGACAAATGGATTTTAAGCCGCCTCAATACCATTGCCGGCGAGGTCAGTGAAAATCTTGAAAAGTTTGACTTAGGCATTGCCCTCCAGAAAATCTATGAATTCATCTGGGAGGAATTCTGCGACTGGTATATTGAGCTGGTTAAGCCCAGACTCTATGATAAGGAGGCACCGGGCCGCCTTGAAGCCCTCTATGTTCTTAACGAGGTGCTCAAAAACGCCATGAAGCTGTTACATCCCTTCATGCCCTTTATTACCGAGGAGATTTACAGTCACCTTATCACCGGGGATGAAAGCATTATGATTTCAAAATGGCCTGAGTTTACCTCCCGCACCCTTTATCCGGAGGAGGAAAGATGCCTGGCCTTTATTATGGATTCCGTTCGCGGCATACGCAATATCCGTGCGGAGATGAATGTCCCTGCCAACCGTAAGGCCAAAGCGGTTTTTGTTACCGCGGATTCTGTACTGGCCGGTGCGGCTCAGCGTGAGGCAGCTACCTTCGGAAGGCTTGCCGCACTGTCGGAAATACTGGTTCAGGCAGACAAAACCGGTATTTCACAGGATGCTGTAGCCCTGGTTGTTAATGGCGCGGAGATCTACCTTCCCCTCGAGGATTTAATTGACATGGAGAAGGAGAGGGAACGCCTCAAAAAGGAGAAAGCCAATCTGGAAGCCGAGCTGGACAGAGTTAACAAGAAGCTTGGCAACGAGGGCTTTGTGGCAAAGGCACCTCCTGCCGTTCTTGATGCCGAAAGGGAAAAGCTTAAGAAGTACAGCGAAATGTACGAAAAGGTTAATGAAAGGCTTCTTGTTCTGGAAAAATAGGGGACATAGGAAACCTGACCGACTTATCGGAGATCAAGCAATCGTATAATAATGGGAAAGGGGGAGTAATATGCCTTTGAACATGCTTTGTCCGTCAATTCGGACAACGGGGTATCACTCCCTCTTTTTCTATGGAAATACGCCTTCCCCGTGCTGCCCATAACAGCAGCAGAAACGGGGTGCAGTTTTTTCAGCCAATAGGACTTTAGAAAAAAGTGGGGTAGACTGGCTATGATCAAGGGAGAAACAGGCGGACAAAACCTTTTAAACCGCATTGAGGCGAATCCTGTTATTGCGGCTGTGCGCAGTGAGGGAGAGCTTCAGGCTGCATTGGATTCCCCTGTGAGCACGGTTTTTCTTCTCCATGCGGACATATTCAATCTTAGCTCCATGGTGGATCGTATTCAAGCCTCAGGGAAAAGCGCGCTGGTGCATATGGATTTTCTGGAGGGCCTGGGAAGGGACAACCGGGCCATCGATTATCTTAAGGAGCGGATCAGGCCCGACGGCATCATAAGCACGAAAAGCGGCCATGTGAAATATGCCAGGGAACAGGGGCTTTTCGCCGTTCAACGTTTCTTTCTTATTGACAGTCAGTCCTATGAGAATTCCATAAAAACCGCTCTGCAGATAAAACCTCATATGGTCGAGGTCATGCCGGGAATTATCCCCAGAGTACTGGAACGCATAACAAAACAACTCGACATACCCATCATTGCAGGCGGGCTTATTGAAACAAAGGAGGAAGTGGTAGAGATACTCAAGGCAGGAGCCTGGGGCATCTCTACGGGAAATTCCTCTCTCTGGCGCATTTAGCCTGATTTTTTACTTAAGTTTTAGAAGTACTGTTATCTGGCGAAGTATCCTTATCAAACGAAGTATTTTACCTGGCGAAGTGTCCTTATTAAACGAAGTATTTTACCTGACGAAGTATCCTTACCTGGCGTTCCTTCTCTATCGAAGTACAATTTCTTCAGGGAAGACGGTATTCCTGGCTATGCTCCACATCCTGTCGATATAGGCCGTGGTGTACACCTGCTCAATACGATGATAGTAGGTGGCTGCCTTTTCCGTCATTTCATAATAGTTTTTTTCACGTCGGATATATCCAAGCCTTTCCAATAGCCAAAGCTCGGCTCCAAAAAGCTTTTCCACAGGCTTGCCGATAACGGCCTCGAAACGTTCAGGAAATAGCTTCAGGCCATAAGCGCTCCAGAAAAGGTAATACACGGCCCTCTGCCTTAAGGTGAAGGAAAGGGTTAGCGACGTGGGAAGCAGCTCTTGATCAATACGCCGGCAATAGGCATCAACCGAAAAGGTGTTTATTTTGAAGCAATCCTTCAAAAGAGTTGTGGCGGATACCCCAAAGCCAAGAAAGGCTTCCCGTGTAACGGAGGAATACTTACGGGTATTTGGGAGGGCAAAGGTCCAGACGGAAGTGCGTACCCGGTTATGCTTGCGGCATTCCTCCGACAGTACCTTGAGAAGGTACTTTTTCTTTTTTTGGGACAGGGGCTTGAGAGGATTATTGGCAAAGGTAAAATCAATAAAAGGGTAGGTTGAAATTTGGGTTGCACCATGCTCAAAGGCCGATGCAATATCCTTTTTCAGAGATTCCTCCGTTTGACCCGGAATAGCAAAGATTAAATCCACATCCACGGTTTCAAAGCCTGAAGCCTTTACCAGGTCCAGTTTATGTATGAAATCATCTCCCTGCCGTCCCAGCCTGGCGAGACATTCCCTGTCAAAGGACTGAATCCCCAGACTGACCATGGTTATTCCGCTTTTCTTAAGCTTGTGGAGGTTGTCGGGAGTGATATCCTCAGGATGCAGCTCAGCACCGATACCTCCGGTAATAATGAAATATTCCTGGAGCTTTTTAATAATGTCGCCGAGATCATCCCCCATAAGGGCGGGAGTGCCGCCGCCAAAATAAAGTCCCGTAACGGTTTTCTTTCCCTTCATGGATTTGCCTACAAGGTCGATTTCGCCCAGCAGAGCTTTTTTGTAACGGACTGCTGTATCAGGATTATAGGGAACCTTGCAATAGGGGCAGAAGCTGCAAAGGGTGCGACAGAAAGGGATATGTACATAAAGTCCTAAATTATCTAAATTATTGTATTTCAGGGGCATAGGTCCGATATTTTTGAAACGAAAGGGCTGAAAGGAGCGGGTAAGGCCCATTCGAAGAAGGCTGGTCAAGAGCATAGTTTCTCCTTTTTGCTTTTAAGCTATTTTTTATGTAAGCTTAGTTGATTTATTCTTTACTTGCTTATTCTTTAGTTGTTAGTTGTTTATTCTTTAGTTATTTAGCTG
>JAFADM010000048.1 GCA_023424865.1 Bacillota bacterium
TTTCAAAGGTTCCATGCCGCGTCTCTACGCTCAGCCTCAGGTTGATTGGGAAACCTATTACCGCTCCTACGTGGATACCTATTTGCAAAGAGATATTAAAGACTTAACTCAGGTAGCAGATGAAATGACTTTTTATCATTTTATGACTGTTGTTGCGGTGAGAACAGCCAAACCTGTTATTTATGAAGAAATCGCCAGTGAGTCAGGAATTTCGGCTCCAACCGCTAAAAAATGGTTGTCCCTGCTTGTTTCCTCACACTTAATAGCACTTGTTCAACCCTACCGTAATAATGTGTTGAAAAGAGTAACCAAAATGCCTTTGCATCATTTTTTGGATACAGGACTATGCACCTATCTTTTAAAATGGGGAAATCCTGAAGCGCTGGGAAAAAAGCTGCCTCTCCCGGCAAGGAGGCCATTAAAAACTTTGAGGTACTAAATCCTGTTTCGGAGCCGGAACGCTTCGGTGAGCTTGGTTATTTAAAAACAGAGATTGGTACAGGCAGTGTGGTATGCATAGCAAACGATTTGCTGCCTATAGATGAAAACAACTGGTATGTGCCGATATGGCTTATATAAAGGCTTTTGAGCTTTAAGGGCTTTGATGCTTATACGGCTTTGATCAAAAGCCCTGTTAATCAATAAAGTATTTCCGAAGCTCTTCGGAAGTAAGCTCCCGGCGTTTACCCTGAGAGGTAAGAAGCTCTCCGGACTTTTTTTCCAGTTCCTCATTTGAATAAAAGGGAAGGCGTATGACGGGCTGGGGCCACACATCGTTAAGCCGGATGCCAAGGGCGTACAGGGTATTGTTGTACATGGCAAGCCGGGTATCTCTTACATCCATCACAAGGCTTTTGTCCGACAGGGAGTAAACCTCTGTGCCCCCTGTGCCGTTCAAAAGAAGGTATTGGCCGCTGTTATCAAAGAGGAATTGGCTTTCCGGATCCTTAGGCACCAAGGTATCTTCGGAAATAAAGCTTTTACCAATCCACCGGGATACGGACAGGATACTGGCTGCATGGCTTTCACCGGTGTAGGTCCGGTATACCAGACAGCCCGAATTTTGTGAATAAGCCCAGCTTGCCACTCCTGTCTGAGAGGAAAAAAGCCTTTCGCCTGTGGAAGCCTTATAGATTGCAAGATCGGTCTGCGGTGCGGTGCGGGTTAGAAAAAGAAGACCCTTGTCCGTCAGATACCCATCTGTATTTGCTGCTTCACTGCCCCAATCGTCATAGAACCATTCCTTGCCGGAGGAGAGATCACGAACATAGGCCTGGTTTCGGCCGGATGCCAAAAGCAGCTCCCCCTGAAATTCAAGCTGGATGATATTATCGTAGGGATTTTGGGTGATCATTTCCCGGTACTCCCCGTTTTCAGTGTTTAAAAGCACAATTCTTCTGTCGGAGTATGCGCAGGCGATGCGCTCCTTGGTATCATCAACGGCCACACTCACAGGGTATTCCTCCCCCACCGGATGGCTCCACAAAAGCGTCTTTCCCGGAACATCCCAGTATTCCAGATTACCTTCAGTGGTTAAGCACACCAGCCGGTTCATATCAGGAGTGTAGAAATACACATGGGCAGAGGTACTTACGCTCTCGCCCTTCTGCCTGCTTTTCATAACAGTCCGTTCAACCAAAAGCTCACCGCTTACAGTTTCAAAAAGGGCTATGCGGACTTCGGGAGCATCCATCTCCCCTTGGGTGGTGTCCGGATACAGGGTGGTTTTAACCAGAGCTCTTTCACCGTTTTGGCTGAACACCGGATCCTCCCGGAGCAGGCTTTGGCTGTTATAATAGGCCAGGGCCTCGGCTTTGTACTCATATCGGGTGATTTTTCCCGGGGAGTTAATATAAATCCAGGGCTTATCGCCTACAGCATAAGCATAACCCGTTTCTTCAAGAAGTGTGGTGTTCTCCAGCCAGGCAACCACCCTCACCGTATCCGTAAATAGCCCGGACAGGGTATTATTCCAGGTATTATTCCGGGTACTATTCTGAGTAATGTTCTGGGTAATGGTCCCAGTACTGTTTTCCGTATCGACAGGGTTGATAAGGCTCACCAGAAGGAGCTTGCCATCCTTAGTAAATTCAAAGCTACGAAGGGTTTTCCCGCCTTCGCCTTCCATGGAATAAACGATTGAAACGTTTGTTAAATCCACTACAAAGAGCTTGCCGTCCATAATAAAGGCCACGTACCTGTCGTCATGGTTAAAGACATAATGACCTGTTTCAAGAGGCAGGGACAGAACCAGCTCCTTGCTTTGAGCCTTCTCTATAACAGAGAAGACGGTTCCCTTTTCTTCCATGGTATAAACCGCGTAGGTTTCTGTGGGGGAAAGGGTTTTAACAGGTGCATCTTCTATATTTTCTTCCCCCTGAGCCTCGTCCTCCTTTAAATTAAATTCAGGAGACAGGTATTTTTGCCCTTCCGATAAAAGCTCCCCTGTAAGGACGTCATAATATCTGTAGGAATCAGTGCTGCCGGCCCCATCCCGTTTAGCCTCCAATTGGGCGGCAAGGGTAAGCTCTTTATTATAGATTACCTGGCCTTTCCCCTGCCATAAAAGAGCGCCATTTGCTGTGTCATAGACATAATGGGAGGTAAAGTCCGTAACCGCAATTCGGCTTTCATCCGGTGAACGTTGGGCAATAGTCACATTACTTGTTTCAAACTCAAAGGAGAGACTTTTGAAAAAAGGCAAAACGGCCTTATGATGCTCCAACTGAAACACGGCACTTCGAAGAGCAGTGACGGCCTGAGTAATAAAGGGCCGCTCCGGCGCGCTGCTGTTTTGGGGCAATGCTCTTGACGACAGAAGTATTCCCAGTAAAGGATCTTCCTCCCTAACCGCTTTTTGGGCATAAAAGGAGAGACTTAAGGATTCGTTGGTGTAAAGGGTGGTTTGTCGGGCACTAAGATCCTGAAGCATTACGGCGGAATAAGCGGTAAAGGCAGCAAGGCCTGCTACTGCAGCTGTGGTGAAGCTCCATGCCCTTAGCGCCTTTATCCTGCGCCGGTGTTTTAAAACAGTCTCGTAGCTGCAATCAAGCAGGGGCGCTGCCAGACGCAAAAATTCCCTGTCAAGACGACGAAGGGATCGAGCCATGGAAAATGCACGCACATCCGCACACAGAGGATTAACCTCTACCCGGGTAATAACGGTATCTCCCTCTTCGGTTATAACGGGCCGCCGTTCATAAAAAAGCTCCGGAGAAAAAGCCTGCTGTGGATCCCCTGATACCAAAAGGGTGAGAATGTTGGCTGTGGAGTCATTATGGAGCTTTTTAAAGCAGTTGATTTCCTCCATGCACCATTGGGAGTTTTGGGTTTCCTCTGAGCAGACAACAATAAGAAATCGGGACTTTTCAAGGGCATCCTGAGTACGGGGGCTAAGATTTCCCGAGAATGGAAACTCGTTTTTATCCAGATAGACGCGGCAGGTACGCTTTTTATCCTTACCGGCAAGGGAACGGGGCAGCCGGTAAGCTTCCATAAGATTCAGGAGCCTTTCTGCAACAGCTTTATCCAAAGGCAGCTGACGATAGGAGATAAACGCATCATACAAATAATCCAAGACCATTCCCCTTTCACAGGGGCTTGTAGCGATTGCAGACGATTTTACGTTTACCCCTTTGTTTTTTGACATTTTATCACATTTCCTGCTACTCTACCATGTCAAAAGTGAAAAAGGGCACAGGCATTACTTCTTGCTTGCCTGTAAACCAAAAGCTCCGGGGCATCGCCCCTCCCTTTTAGCCAGATTTGCTTTAAGCAAATGGCTACCAAAAACGTCCTCCTTTCTGCATGCAAAATGCAGGAAGGAGGATGTAAAAGGCTATCTTTTGACCGGGACTGCACCTTTTTTAAGCAGATAGGGTGTGTCGGCTTTCAGCGGCTTTTGGAGGATGCCTTCTGCAATCTCCACGCTTTGGCCTTCACCCGGGCCATCAGTAGTCAGAGGGATGACTTCCGCCCGCAGCCAGCTCTCGGGTAGCGGAAGCGACAGACTGCCTCCGGTGGCGGAATAGGCTAAATAGGCTTCGACCGCTTCCCTGGGCTTTTCTTCCTCACCCGTAGCAGGCACAAGGGTTTCCCAGTTTTTTGACAGAGTTATACCATCGTACACAATTTCGTACTCCCTGGCGCTAAAATCCACCCGAACAAAGCTTTTACCGCCATAGCGAACCGTCATCCGGTTGTCCTCCTCCAAACAGTCCTCCACCATGAGATTTTTAAGGTAGCCCATTGGCCTGGTATGGAGATACAGACTTCTCAGGTGGGCCGTTTCTCCAAACCGTGCCATGTCGCAGAAGCCCCCCTGGGCACCATAAGCCAAAGCTTTCATAAGATCTCCGTCGCTCATGGAATCCATATTATAGGGCGTTATACCATGAAAGGCCATGGTGGTCAGCGGAATCACCCGCTCTCCCGGAAAAAGCTCCTCGGTGAACTTATAACGGGTATGAAGGGCATAGCCGATAACCCCTGTAAAGGCTTCAATGAGCGTTTCACTGGTCACATCCACTCCGGCTTGGTTAAAACAGCTTACAATAGCTTTCTTGTGCTCCATATTCTCCTGGGCGCCCGCCTGACCCGCGGGATTGAAATCGTACCTTCTAACCTCGGAGGTGAGCACATCCAGATGATAGCTTTTTTCAATACCGAAGAGAGACAGGGTTGCATTTACCCGTTCCTTCGCCTCGCCCGACTCCACATAGGCCTTGGGCGACACAATGCGGGAAAGCCCCCCCGCCCAGATCCAGCCCTTAAAAAGCTCGCCTCGGCTGTCTACGGCAATATGGGAGGACAGGCCCCCTTCTCCTTCGTAGGCATCGTCAAAATTATCGTGAAAGGACAGAATCGTGTTGCGGCTTTTGGCAAACTCCTGGCATTCACGCCATTCCGCAAGGGTGCCTGCCCTGGGATTAAGGCCGAATTTATGGGGATTAGGGTATTCGGTGTCATGGCCGTTGCGCTGCCAGCCTGTCAGATAAACCACCTGCTTCATGCCATGGCTCAGGTGGTAAACATTCTCAATGATTTGCTTAACCTTTCCATTCAGCTCCAGGGTTTCCCGGGATCCAAAGGTGGCCGGATTGCCGGGATTATACTGAAAATGTGCGTCAATGCCTATTTTATAAAAAAGCATATGATCATAAAGCGAGTTATCTTTAACTGCCAGACGGCCCCTTATCAGGCGGGCCAGGCTTTTCCACGCCTCCTTTTCCCGGGAGGCCAAAAGAATGCCTTCCCCTCTCACAGGAATGGAGGGTAAACCCTTTTTTTGTGAAGGAATACGCAAGCGAAGCCGAGCGCCTAAAACGCCCCTCTTACCGTTTTCCGTCTCGGTAACACTCTGATAAAGTACTGCTTCCGGATCAAGGGCGACAACCAGAACAGCTCCGGCCTTGTTTTCAACGGCCATGGCATTGCATACGTCATAATAAAACGTGCTGTGAAGCGGCAGTGTCTTTTCGATTGCCACCTCCCGGCCGCCGCAGAAGAAGTTGACCAGTCGGGCTTCCTGACCGTTAAGGGAGACAATCTCCGGAAAGGTAACGCTTAAAAGCTCAAAGCCCTCTTTTTCTTCTACCTCGTCCACTCGCAGCCGCAGATCGCCGTCATGGTCAAAAACAATTCTGCAGCTCCCGAAAAAGCCCTCCGCACGGCAGCAAACGCGGCCGTTTTCCTCCTTAAGCCAACGGAAGGAAGGCCTGCACTCCGGTTCAAAGCAGTCTGCCTGCTTGTTTTGGATTAGATCCCGAATGGTGAACAGAGGCTCCCTGGCGGCCCATCGCTCCCCCTTATAGCCTACAAAAGCCGGCAGCCTGTCATGGAACCGGAAATCACCCAGGGATTTTACTTCACCTGTTTCTTCCCCCTTGCCCGCGGCCTTCTCCCGCTCAAGGGCAGAATTGAAGGTGATAAAGCAAGGCTTTCGCTGCACCTCAAGCATCCGTCTTCCCCAGCCCCAACCAATTTCTATTTCAGCTATTTGCTGCCGGAATACAGTCCTGCCTCCCTCGCCGATAAAGGGCAGCGCCTCCCCATCCTCCGATACAAGGCCAATAAGGACAATGAAGGTGCCGCCCCACACCTTGGGAACCTGCCAGGCTCCCGCCACAGACCATATCTCAAGGGGCTTCCAGTCGCGTACGGCAGGGTAAGGTGAAAAGGTAAACCGAAAGCCTTCCACCTTGTTTTCCAGATGCCTCTGCTCCCGGCTGTCAAGCACATCCACCGCAATTTTGACTTCCCGGGTAAGCCCTGTTTCTTCCTGGCACTGCCATTTCGCTGTTACATAAAGCGTGTCTCCCGGATCGGTGAGATCGGACGACAATTGAGCTTCTAGCAATTTAGGCAATTTTGCAATCATTAATTCACTCCCCCTGCACCGGTCATGGCCCGCCTGACACCTTGTCAGGGGGCTTGAACCGGTAAATTAGAAACCTTTAATAGCCCGCGGTAAGCGCCGCCCAGTCCTCGGGATACTTTTCCTTCAGCAGGGCGTCTATCTGTGCAACGCTATCATCGGTTAATCCGTTGGCATCCGCAAACTCCACCACCTTCTGATAGTAGTCATCAAACTCGGCGTCGGTCTTGGCAGCCAGAACCCTTGTCAGAAGCGGTTCGAAGCCTGTTCCTCTGACATCCCAGAATTGCTTTAATTTATCAATTTCATTTGTGTAGCTCCAGATATTTGGCGTCTTCATAACATTTTCCTTGGAGTAGATCTGCTGATCCAAAAGGCCGGACTGGAAAAAGGTTGATGCTGTCTCAGGATTTCTTACGGCTTTGGTTAGATCATACACATATTTTGGATTGCGGATTCCTCCCTGGAGGATTCCGATTTCAAGGGCGGGCCATGCCTTGAAGGCGCCTAAATTGTATTTTGTATCCGCATCGTTTTGCACCCCGTAAACCATAAAATCCTCAAGCTCTTTATTTGTAAATTTCCTTGTTCCGTCGGACTCTTCAAAAAGCCCTGCGGATCGGGGGCCCCACATTAAGAGATTGCAGCCTGCTTCGGTGTACATAAGATCCAGAAAGTTGAGGATACGGGGCAGCTCCTCCTCTTTCACAGCATCTTTGAAAATGCTGATACCCTTGCCCACAAGGTCTGTTTCTTCCTTTACATTAAGGGCAAGGGAGGTGTTCTGAGGGATGTCAAAGTAAACCTTGCGGTACTGGTAGGGCTTGTTCATGGCCTTGAGCTTGGAAGCGTCGGGCTGGTTCCAGGCATAGGAAACGGCATATTCGCCGTTGTCCAGCTTGTTTCGGAATATTTCATTGTTTTCAATGAGGGAGGCCTCACTGGCTACACCGTCGCGGACAAACTTATTATAGGCCAATAAATCGTCCTTGAAAAAAGACTCCTTGAAAAGCAGCTTCATTTTTTTCTCTGCCACATTAAAATAGGTAAAATAATTGACATTGGGAAGGCCGTTAATGCCGGTGTTGAGAGAAGATAAAAGCGCCCAGTTGTCCTGGCCGGAAAAAGCGTAGGTTGTATAGACAGGCTTTCCGTCCTCGGTAATTTTATTGGCGTCGATGACCTCCTTTATCCTGTAGAAAAAGGCCAACGCTTCTTCCTTGCTTGTTACCGGCACATCGTAAATATCCTCCCGGGTAAAGGTTCCGTTTTTAACATAGAGCTCTTGAATCTCAGCCTGAGTCTTCGCCTCGGGATAGGCCAGCTTGAGAATGTCGTCCCTTACATAGAGTTGGGTGTTAATCCCAAGCCTATCCTGAGGAACAGCGACAAATTTATACCTCTCCAGATCCAGATCAGGGTAAAGGAGCTGCATGTTTGTAACCGTATTTTCAAGAAAATCCACACTGTATATTTTTCCGGAATTGTTATAGCCCGACACAGCCTGACGGGGCGCTATTTTCTGCATCATGGCATAATAATGGGGGGCGTACTTGGGTAAAAGCTCCGATAAATCATAGAGCTTGCCCGATTCAATCAGATCCTTGTTCATAACATGAACACCAAGGGCCGGCCAGTCGTTGGTAGCCGCCAGAATGGCAAGCTTGGAGGACAGATCCTGGCCGCCGTTGTCAAAAGAGTTGGCGTCGTCGAATTCAATTCCGAAAAGCCTTTTAATTTCAGGCGTCAGAACATCGTCGGACGCGCTATAGCGGTTTGCGCTGCCCGTACCGTGTCCAAACCAGACGCTTAGCTTCAAGCCGCTCCCCGTCCAGTCCGGCAAATCCGAGGTGTCGCTGACCGTGTCATAAAGAGCGGTTAACTCGGCAGAGATGTCACCCCCGCTTCCCGCCGACTGTGAAGGCGACGAAGTTGCCTGAGCGCCTCCCTCTTCAGCGCTGTTTCCGCAGCCCTGAAGCATGCCGAGGGAAAGGAAAAGCGCCAGCGTTAATGCAAGCATTTTCTTTACCATAGATAGACCTCCTGAAGTATTATATTTCCTTGCGCCTAAGCGGCATTTTCCGCCCTTAACGCATTAGGTTCAATTGAATCGGGGTGCTATTCCTTCACGCCTCCGATAAGAAGCCCCTTGATAAAATATTTTTGAAGGAAAGGATACACGGCGAGTATAGGCACCGTACTGATGATAATCTGTGCATTTCGGAGCCCCTCCGAGGTAGCGGGTGTCTGCTGGGGGATTTTCCCCTCCATCACTGCCTGCTGAAGCAAGGCAAAAAGCCTGCTCT
>JAFADM010000055.1 GCA_023424865.1 Bacillota bacterium
TACTGGGAGGAAAAGAAGCTTGATCTCAAGGCCGGTTATGAGAGCCTGGAGGGTCAGGCCCGCTTCTCCGATGTGGCAGCGTTTCTAATGGAGGTTGAAAGCGCGGCCCTAACGGATTACATAGCCTTTTTAAAAGCTTTGGGAGTAAAGTGCCCTATTAACGCCAGCAATCTTCCCGCCGGGGCTGCAGAGCTGAAATGCGTGAGCCTGGGAGATGTTACGGAAAACAATGCCTACTGGAATCATCCCAGAAGCGGCTTTAAGGTGCCTGCGCCCTTTCATTTCAAGGAAATGGTTTCTACCGATCCTCAGACCATAACGGGGGATTTTACTCATAATCTGGTTTCAAAGGCCGCCTTTGCCAGGGTGAAGGATAAGCCCTTTGTCATTACCGAATGGAATGTGTGCTATCCCACCCGTTTTCGTTCGGATGTTATGTTAATGCTGTCGTCCTACGCCGCCCTTCAGGACTGGGATGGGCTCATACTTTTTTCTTATTCCCATTTTGCCGATAAAAGGGTTCTTGAGAGCACAAGAATGTGGGGCTTTTTCAATTCCTTCAACGATCCTGCAGTTTGGGGCCTGGCAGGGGCTGCCGCGTCACTTTTCAGAAAAGGACTGGTGACAGAAGGGCAGGCCCTGGTTGATATCGGCTATCCACCTCTGGATCAGGTTTCCACTGCGCCGGGCTATCGGGTGCCCTTCGGGAGCCTGCCCTTTATCAGCCGGGTACAGGCTGTTTTCCCTGAAGGCGGCAGGTATGCGGGAGAGGCCGACGCGGTTGTAAGCTCAGGCTATACCCCCACAGGCAACTATCTTGGGGCAAAGCACAGCCTGGTGTATTCCCGTTCGCCTTATGGCGATCCTTACGGCAAGGAAAAGATGCTTGAAGCCTTTTTGAATAGCCACCGGGAAGAGGACGGAGAGACTCTCTCCGACTGCCTTGGAAACCCGGTGGGCAGTGTGGGCGTACGGCGGGCTGTGGTTGAGGACGGACAGGTAATGGATGCCCAACCCTCCAATTTTGCAGTCATACTGGATGCCTGCCTGAAAAAATGGGGAGTCATCGGACCTGAGAAGGGCTTTCACAAGCCCGGCGCCTTTGTTTCCGACACAGGAGAGCTTGCATTCAATTACAACGACGGGCTTTTTACTCTGGATACACAAAAAGCGGCTGCCTTTGCAGGCCGTATTCAAAACGGATCCGTTCACTTTGGCGGCTTCCGTCTTGAAACAGAGAAAGAAAAAAGTGCCCTGGTGATTTTGGCCATGGACGACAAGGCTCTGGCGGATTCGGAGCACCTGTACCTCACTGCTGTCGGGGATTGCGCCAACGAGGGGATGATCTGGGACGGGGATATCCTGGTGAGCGAGGGTGACGGCCCCATTCTTGTGGATTCACTTACCGGAACCCTTTTTGTACCTTCAAACAGGAAGAACTGCCTGGCTTATGCTCTAAGCCCGACAGGCGAAAGGCTTGCTCCTCTTGAGGTGAAGCTTTCGGAGGGCGGCTTCAGCGTTTTAATAACGGAGGCGCCTACCGCCATTTACTATGAACTGGTTATCAATTGAGAGAGCTTTTACAGTTTTTAACACCCTATGCCGGACTCTACGAGTCCGGCTTGCTTTTTATAAGGCGTACAGCCCCTCATAAAAACAAATTATTTCTTCGCCGCCGCTATCCGTTGGGATGCGGGCAAAGCCCGCTTTAGGGGTGCATTATGCCGGAAAAGTATAGCTCACAGCGTAATTGTAGAGTTGAAGGAAATGCCCTTCAGGCTTATTCTTTTTATGTAAAACCTTTCCATTCTTTTATGCCATTCCGGACGCAGCACATTCAAAATAAATCACATTGAAGCAGACGATTGACTTCATCAAATACCGTTTAGTGGAAGTAATGAATTTGGTTTTGTTTTATTCATCCGTAAACGTGACTGGAGGCCAATCATGGGAAAAAGAAAAAAGTATAAAAAAGACCTTCTTCCTTATCTAAAGCGGGCTATGCCCGCAACCCAACTGGAGAGAAGCGCCGGTAAAAATTCTTGTTTTTCATTGAGGTTTATAAACTATAAGCTACTAATCCTGCTTTGTCTTGCCTTCGGGCTCATCCTCTTTTTTATTTTGCAGGCAGAGGCCCCTGTTGCCAGAGTTAACGGAGAGCCTCTCACACAAAGGGAATTCCTGCGCCAGCTCAGGCTTGAACGCACGGAAACGGTGACCTATTTTTATGAAAAATACGGAGCCTTGGAGGACGAAAGCTTCTGGAACAGGGCTTTCCCGGAAGGAACACCGGCGGAATATGCCCGCCAAAGGGTCCTAAACGAGCTTGTGTCCATTAAGGTCCAGCAGCTCCTGGCAAAGGAGTACCAGCTTCTGGAGGACCTGTCCTATCAACGCTTTCTGAAGGATTTAAGAAAGGAAAATAAGGCCCGCGCCAAAGCCATGGCGGAGGGGCAGGTGCTGTTCGGCCCCGTGGAATACGACGAGAACGGGTACTTTACCTATACCTTCAGCCATCTTCTTATCGAGCTTAAAAAGGTTCTCCTTGAAAAAGCCTATCCTCCTGATGAGGACGAGCTTTACGCCTATTACCTTTCCGTAAGAGCCGAGAAGTACGCCAGGGCTGACGATGTGGCCTATGAAAGCCTTTACATACCCTATTCCCTGGAGGATGGCCGGGTTGATGAGAACCTCAGGGAAGAGGGTTATGCTTTCCTGTCCCTTTTGTATGAAAACGAAATAAAGGATAAGCCCGACACGGATTGGGCTTCCCTGGAAGCTCTTATGAAAAGCCGGTTTCCCAATAGCGTTTATGAAAAAGGGATACTGGACGAGAATGGGGCCAGCAGCTATTCCAAGGCCTACCCCCTAAGCTTTGAGGCCCTGTCCCTATTGGAGCCGGGACAAACCGGGACCGTCCTGGATGAAGGGCTTGCAAGACGGGTAAGCCTCGTAAGGGTCCTGAACAGGCAGGAGGGGGGCTACAAGGCCTATGAGGAATACGGGGACTCCATTCTTTTCAATTACGGTGAGATGAAGTATGAGGAGCTCGTGGCAAGCCTCATTGACGAGGCTCTGGTTGAAATAAACAGCCGCATTTACGAGAGAATGTATCCTTAAGGGCAGGGATACGGACAGGGCCACGGGAGAAAGGAGGGAAGAGGCGCTTAAGTAAAGCCCAGATTGCCTTGGAAAGGAAGGAACCTTATGATGAAAATGAAAAAAAGCCTGAGTGTCCTTCTCATGATGGCACTGCTTGTTGGCATGACCTGTTCCTATCTTCCGGTTACTGCTTCAGGGGCGACAGGCACCGCCTACTATGTGGATTCTGTCAATGGCAGCGACAGTAACTCCGGCACCAGCGAGGCCGCACCGTGGAAGACTCTGGAGAAGGTAAACCAGACCGTCTTCCAGCCCGGCGACAGTATCCTTTTAAGGGCCGGACGAACCTTCTCCGGCCCACTGTACCCCAAAGGCTCGGGTACGGAGCAGGACCCCATTGTTATTGATATGTATGCAAGCGGAAACAAGCCTGTGGTGGACGGAGGCGGCAAGGCCTATTCCACCTCCGACAGGGTGGACGCTGCCGTTTACTTAAAGGATCAGGATTATTGGACCATCCGCAATCTGGAGGTGGTGAATAACGCCGCTACCGGTGCCGACAGGCAGGGAATCCATGTGGACGCCTCCAGCGGAAACCACAGGGGCATCACCATTGAGAATTGTGTGGTGCATCACGTGGCCAGTGACGGCAATAACGGAGAGCATGCCCGCATCGCGGCCATCAATGTGTGGTCAAGGGGATGGAATCAGGCCTTTTCGGATGTCCGCATTGTCAACAACTCTGTCTACACCACCGGCAGCACAGGTATTTACGTTCACGGCGAGAAATGGGCGGGAGACGCCACGGGCATTTACATTGCCCACAACAATCTCTATGATATCGGAGGCGACGGCATACTGGTTGCGGGGGCGACGGCACCCCTGGTGGAGTATAACGTGGTTAACGGCTCCCACACCCGCAGCAATCTCTACTGTGTGGCCCTCTGGCCCTTTGAATGCGACGACGCGGTTTTTCAATACAATGAAGCCTATAATACCAAAACAACCCTTGACGGGCAGGGCATCGACTGCGACTATATGTCCCGGAGAACGGTTTTTCAGTACAATTACGTTCATGACAACGAGGGCGGCTTTGTTCTTATTGCCAATGCCCTTACCTATAACGGGGGAGCAGCCTTCAACGACGGCTCCATCATCCGTTACAATATCGCTCAGAATAATCTGACACGCCAGTTCCAGTTTGCCAACAAACCGACTAATACTAAAATTTACAATAATACCATTTATGTTAAGCCTGGAATCAACTCACAAATGGTATGGGCCTGGTCGGAGAACGGTGTGGCCTATCCTGAAAACACAAGCTTTTACAACAATATCTTTTACAACCTGGGCACCAACGGCAGCTACGATTTTGGCGGAGCTACGGGCACGGTCTTCGATTCCAATGTATTCTACGGCATTCATCCGTCCAGTGAGCCGGCGGATCCCAATAAAATAACCTCGGATCCCATGCTTGGCTATCCGGGAGAAGCGGGGACAGGATTGGAGTCCTGTGCGGTATACCAGCTTGAGGCAGGCTCGCCCTGTCTTGGGACGGGGCGTGTCGTTGAAGACAACGGAGGACTCGATTTCTTCGGCAATACCGTTTCCAATACCCTCCCGCCCAACCGGGGAGCCTACAACGGCCCTGGCCTGGATGCAGTGCCCACGCCCACACCGACACCGGAGCCTGTAAACCTGGTGGGAAATCCGGGCTTTGAAAGCGGCAGTCTGTCGCCCTGGACCTCTTACGGCAATGTGGCTGTGGTACAGGAAAGCCCAAGGACAGGAAGCTACAGTGTTAAAATCACCGGCTCCGGCGCGGCGGCCGAGCTTGTGGTTACCCAGCTGTACCCGGGAACATCCTATCGCCTTACAGGCCATGCTCTGGCCCAAAGCGGGCAGTCGGTGCTGCTTGGCATTAAGGAATACGGCGGTGTGGAGACCTCCGTTCGCATTTCCGGTACGGCCTATACGGAAAAAACCATAGACTTTACAACAGGCCCCGCCAGCACCAGCGTGAAGATCTTCCTATATAAGGACGGTGGTACAGGCTCCGTATTCTGTGACGATATTTCCCTTATCCAGACGGGCCAGCCGCCCTTTGGAAGTACGCCCACGCCTACTCCGGTGCCTGAGCCGGAAACCGGCGGCAACGATGAGTTTGACAGTACGGAGCTCGATTCCCAGTGGGTAATTGTGAGGGAAAATCCCTCCAATTGGAGTCTTTCGGAAAGGCCGGGGTATTTGCGCATTATCGGTGAATCCGGAGAAATCATCAATACCGCCGTAAGCGCCAAAAACCTCTTCCTTACAGGAGCGCCGGAGGGAGACTGGACCATTGACACAAGGCTTGACGGAATTCCTACCTCCAACTGGTCCCAGGCCGGTCTTCTTATCTGGCAGGACGATGATAATTTCTTCCGTCTGTCCCGACTCTATGACAACGGCGTGGTGATGCAGTACACAAAGGAGACAGGCGGCGTACGCTCCTACTACAATACGCCTGATCTGACAGAGGCCTCGGTGGTCTACCTCCGGATGGTTAAATCGGGGGATAACTACGCGGCCTACTATTCCGGCGACGGGGTTAATTACACCCAGGTTTGGAGCACCCAGACAGGAAGCCTGTCCAATATAAGAATAGGGCTTATCTGCTGCAACGGCACGGGCATCACTGCGGACTTTGATTATTTCAGGGTATCGGAAAATACGGACCCGGTTCCGACACCCACTCCAACTCCCACTCCAACACCCACTCCAACACCTACACCGGAGCCCACGCCAACGCCGACCCCGGAACCTACGCCTACGCCTACGCCAACGCCCACACCAACCCCGGAACCCACTCCAACGCCCACACCCACTCCGGATCCGGTAAACCTGGTTGTTAACGGGGATTTTGAGCTGGGCACACTGGACGCCTGGTCGGTCTCATGGGGGTCGTTGGGTGCTGCCACGGATAATGTTTATGAAGGGGCTTACAGTGCTGTTAACAAGGGAACCGCCTCAAAGGGGGCCGGATTGGAACAGGTTGTTGCAGTGCTCCCCAATACCGCCTACACACTCACTGCCTATGTTAAGACCACAAACAGCGAATTTTGCCTTCTGGGGGTGTCGGGCATGAACCGATACGGAGGCACGGTTCAGATTAACTGCACAGCCAATGAGTACACCCTTTATACGGTGAATTTCACTACTGATGAAACGGTTTCAAAAATTAATGTTTTCCTTAAAAAATGGTCCGGCACGGGATCGGCCTGGATTGACAATGTCCGCCTAACGGTGAGGCAGGCTTCGAACTAAGGAATATTCAACGGAGGGACACCCGGGCTGCCTGTATTTCAGGCTGGAAATGAACAACGGCGTATCCCCTGTTGTGGATATCCTGTGTTTCAGCCACAGGTAAGGAATGACCTATATGAAATAAACCCAACTCACACTGAAAAGGGGGGCTTAAGGCCGTCTTTAGTAAAACAGTATTTTAAGTAATGTGGCGTAGCCTGGAAACTACGCCCTTCTTTTGTCTATTGGTGTGCTCATTTGGCTAATAGGGTCATGTCATTTAAAAAACATTGAAAGGAAGATTTTTATAAAATATCAATGATGTCTTGTAGAATATCAATCCAACTATTTAGTAGTTTTGTATCGTTAGCCAACTGCGCCGCGTTTTTTTCATAAGCTTGAAGCAGGACTTTTTGATGTTCGTAAAAACGCTGTAATTTTATGAACATTTCTTTGCTGTTCAAAAGGCTGTCCCATTGATGATTTTGACTTTGACTTTGCAAAGCTTCCAATTGTTTTTTATAGCTATCAGCCGGTAGTCCCATTTGTTTTTTGAAATCGATAAGTATAAACTGCTTTTCAAACAGTTTTTTCTTTTGCCAACCATGGTATTGTTCAAAAAAGATGCTGGCAATGTTGGTAAACAGTGACGTTAATCTGTCATAGTCAATTTGTATTTGCGTATTATCTTGTTTTACCGTATTGTCAATTATTAAGCCTTCGTCTGTCAGTACTTGATAAGAGGATGTCATTTGTCCGTTATACTTTTCCGCGTTTACGACTGAAACAGCATATCCGACGCCTGCCAGTTCAACGTCTAAAATAATTTCTTCAAGTGATTTATAAAAATTTTCTGTTGTAATTTCCAACGAGGAGGCCACGGTTTCTACTGCTCTGATGGCAGTATCTGTTTTTACAAATCCGGGAGTTATTGAGTACACCATAACATTAGTCCCGGATATTTCTTCAAATAGAGTATTGCAAAGCTCTACCTGAGCGGATTTGAAAATCTCGTAAGCTGCCATGTACGGAGTGACGGGTGCCGACGGGTTAAAAGCAATAATCCCGCCTGTGCTTTTCATGGAGGGGAGAAATTTTTGTATTAAAAGGACAGGTCCTCTCAAATTTACCGCATAGCTTAAATCCCAATGGGCGATAGATACTTTTTCAATCGCTCCCATGGGAACAACGGCGGCGTTATTTATAATGACATCAAGATGTGTGTACTTTTCCATGATATATTTATATAATTGGTCAATCTGGTTTTCATCAGAAATGTCAATTTGAAAAAAATCTACGTTTTCATTTCTGTATTCCTCGTTTATTAGTCTTTGCGTTTGCCGCCCCTTCTCAGCGTTTATTTCTGCAATGATTACGTTAGCTCCCATATAGGAAAATGCG
>JAFADM010000091.1 GCA_023424865.1 Bacillota bacterium
GCCATCATGTACAGCCATGGTATGTCCCACCATCTGCGGGAAGATGGTAGAAGCGCGAGACCAGGTCTTGAGT
The DNA here is from genome assembly GCA_023424865.1 of Bacillota bacterium. The sequence goes on from JAFADM010000091.1 coordinate 74, forward strand.
ACCCGTTTCTCGTTCTTGTCATTCATTTCCTCGACCCTCTTTAAGAGCTTCGCATCGATATAGGGTCCCTTTTTAAGCGATCTACTCACGGTTCAAACCTCCTTCTCCACGATTACTTGCCGTTTCTCTTCTTAACAATCATATTGCTGCTTTGCTTGTTCTTCTTACGGGTCTTGTATCCCAAGGTGGGCTTGCCCCAAGGGGTTACAGGACTGGGAAGACCAATGGGTGAACGGCCTTCGCCACCGCCGTGGGGGTGGTCGTTGGGGTTCATTACAACACCGCGCACGGTAGGTCTCCAGCCCATCCAGCGCTTTCTGCCGGCTTTACCCAGAGAGATGTTTTCATGATCCAGATTTCCTACCTGACCCACGGTTGCTTTGCAGCGAACGGAGATTTTTCTTACTTCACCGGAGGGAAGTCTCACCTGCGCGTAGTCGCTTTCCTTTGCCATGAGCTGAGCGAGGTTACCGGCTGCACGAACAAGCTGGCCGCCTTTTCCGGGCTTAAGCTCAATATTGTGAATCAAGGTACCTACAGGAATATTTTCAAGAGGAAGGGCGTTTCCGGGCTTAATATCGGACTGAGGGCCCGAATAAACCTTGTTGCCTACTGTAAGACCATTGGGAGCAAGAATATATCTCTTTTCTCCGTCAGCGTACTTGAGAAGGGCAATGTTGGCGGAACGGTTGGGATCGTATTCGATAGCCGCAACAGTCGCTTCTACGCCATCCTTGTCTCTTTTAAAATCAATTACTCTGTACTTCTGTTTCGCGCCGCCACCATGATGACGTACGGTAATCCTTCCGTAGGAGTTTCTTCCGCCGTTCTTACTGAGCGGCTCAAGAAGGCTTTTTTCCGGTGCCTTCTTTGTGATCTCCTCAAATGTCGATACAGTCATGAATCTTCTTGCAGGAGATGTCGGATTGTACTTTTTAGTTGGCATTTCTTACACTCCTTTATTCTGAGTCCGGCTTTTTAGCTAAAGCTCGGTCTCTTTATGCCGAACAGGCCGTTATCAGGCTGACTGTGGGGCCTATAACCCGGTCTGCCCTAACCTTATTATAAGGGGACAAACGACTTATTGAGCGACTCCGAATTCCTCAATAGAAGTCTTATACTTCTTTGTTGAGGTGGTGGATTTTCCGCCCTTGGTGGCGTAGGTTACGGGCTTGGGATCCGTATCGATGGTAACAATGGCCTTTTTAAAAGCCGCTGTCTTGCCAACGTGAACGCCCATGCGCTTATCCTTGCCGTCGTAGTTAAGAGTGTTTACCGCAACAACTTTTACCTGGAAAAGCTTTTCAACAGCCAGCTTCACCTCGGTCTTTGTTGCCTTCTTGTCAACGATGAACGTGTACTTGCCCGCTCCGATTTCAAGATTGCTCTTCTCGGTGATATAAGGGCGAAGGATAATATCCTCTGCTTGTCTCATTACGCGTACACCTCCTCGATTTTGGCAACGGCATCCTTGGTAACAATAAACTTCTTGTACCGGAGCACATCATAGGTGTTGATGGTGTTAAAGGTTGCGGTCTTTACGTTTTCTATATTGCGGGCCGACTTGACGATGGTCTCATCCAGGCCGGGGAGTACAACAAGAACGGAATCATCGATTTTAAGATTGCTGAGCACATTGGCAAATTCCTTTGTCTTAATGGCTGCAAGCTTCAAATCGTCAAGTACCAGAATATCGTTTTCAAGCAACTTGGTGGACAGAGCGCTCTTTAATGCAAGGCGCTTAACCTTCTTAGGAATAGAGTAGCTGTAACTTCTGGGCTTTGGTCCCAGAACGATACCGCCGCCAACCCACTGGGCGGAACGAATGCTGCCCTGGCGCGCACGGCCTGTACCCTTTTGCTTCCAAGGCTTTCTGCCGCCGCCTCTGACCTCTGATTTGGTCTTGGTGGACTGAGTTCCCTGTCTTGCGTTGGCAAGGGTATTGACAACTGCGGTATGCATAGCGACTTTATTTACGTCGACTGCAAAGATCTCGTCTTTTAATTCAATATCGCCGACCTTTTGGCCTTTAATATTATAAACATCTACTTTTGGCATCGCAAATCCTCCTTCCGAACCAGCTTTATTATGCCTTAACCGAATTCTTTATCGCAAGGAGGCCGCCCTTAGGACCGGGAACAGCGCCCTTCACCAAAAGAAGTCCTCTTTCGGCGTCTACGCGGACAACCGTCAGGTTCTGAACAGTTACTTTTTCAGCACCCATGTGACCAGGCATGACCTTGCCTTTGAAGATACGGCTTGGATCCGAGTGAGCACCCATGGAACCAAGTCCTCTGTGGTAGCCTGAACCGTGAGTCATACGGCCGCGTGCGGTTCCGAAGCGCTTAATGGTGCCTGCATATCCCTTACCTTTGGATACACCGGAGACATCGATTCTGTCACCGTTTTGGAACATATCCTCAACCTTGATGACATCCTTTTCATTGTATACAGAAATATCATCAAGCCTGAACTCTTTCAAATACTTCTTGGGTGCGGTCTTTGCTTTTACAAACTGGCCTTTGTCGGGCTTGTTAAGCTTTCTTTCAGCAATATCCTCGAAGCCTACCTTAATGGCATTGTAGCCTTCCAGCTCAACGGTTTTCTTTTGAACAACGGTGAGGGGACCGGCAACCACCACGGTTACGGGAATCATTTCGCCGCTGTCCGTAAAAATTTGTGTCATACCCAATTTCTTGCCAAGCATGCACTTATTCATAGGAATTACTACCTCCTGTCATTGGTTCGGATTGACACCGAACGTAACAATTTATTCATTAGAGCTTGATCTCGATGTCAACACCGGCCGGAAGATCGAGCCTCATCAGGGCGTCCACCGTCTTGGGCGTGGGCATTAAGATGTCAATCAAGCGCTTATGTGTCTTCATTTCGAATTGCTCACGAGAGTCCTTATACTTATGGGGTGCTCTCAGAATGGTGATGATTTCTTTTTTGGTGGGCAGCGGTACAGGTCCTGAAACCTTGGCGCCCGTTCTCTTTGCGGTCTCGACAATCTTCTCTGCGGACTGGTCGATAACCTGGTGGTCAAATGCTTTGAGCCTGATTCTGATTTTCTGTTTGTTCGCCATACACAAGCCTCCTTGAGTTCCTGGCCGGGACTATGTCCCAACCGTTAAATTGCTGGCGCAACAAGCTTCTTCCTGTACACTCTTCCGGGTGTTTCATGCCTTGCCATATAAAAAGCCCAGAATAATCCTGGGCCACGATACAAACACACACAGACAAATAAACACAATGTATGATGTACAGTGACTTGTCGCCCGGTTTCTGAAGAATCGGACATTCTCCACCGCAGTTCCCAGTTTGTTTCACCTGCCATCTGCGGTTTCATCGTATGCCATGTCACAGCAAGAGATATTATATAATAGGAATGCAAGCATTGCAACAGTTTTTTTGCCTGATGCAAACTTTTTTTATCCCTTTTTTCACTCTTTTTTTGCCCGGCGGGATATCACCCGGATACCTTTAAAAAAGAATACGGTTTTTTTCGTTACTTTGAGGAAAAGGGGCTGTTTTTTCTTGGAGGGTACATGAATTCCCTCCCTATCAGGGAGCGTTATACCAGGTGGCAGGCTACCCGGTGACCATCACCCGCATCCGTATAACAGGGAGCCTGTTCCCGGCAGACAGGCTTTACAAAAGGGCACCGCGTATGGAATTTACAGCCTGGCGGGGGATTGGTGGGGCTTGGGATATCTCCTTTTAAGACAATCCTTTCACGCTTGAGCTTTGGAATGGGTATGGGAACAGCCGAAAGCAGAGCCTTGGTATAGGGGTGCAGCGGATTTTTAAATATTCTTTCTCTTGGCCCCATCTCCATCATGGTCCCCAGATACATCACTCCAATTTGTGAGCACAGGTGCTCCACCACGCTCAAGTCGTGGGAGATGAACAAATAAGTCAGCTTCCGGGTATCCTGCAGCTTGCGGAACAAATTAATAATCTGAGCCTGGATGGAGACATCCAGAGCGGAAATGGGCTCGTCGGCAATAATGAGCTCAGGCTTCAGGATAAGCGCCCGTGCAATACCGATTCGCTGGCGCTGTCCCCCGGAAAATTCGTGAGGGAAACGGTCGATGTGATAAGCGGAAAGACCGCAGGAAGCCAATACCTCCAGCACTCTTTCCCGGATTTCCGCCCTCGGGGCAAGCTTGTGATCCAAAAGGGCTTCTCCTATGGCGTCTCCCACCCGTACCCGAGGATTCAAGGAGCTGAAGGGATCCTGGAAAATGAGCTGAAGCTTTGGCCGAAGGGCCGTCAGCTCCTTTTCCGGAATGGCGTATAAATCCGTTCCGTTAAATCGGACGTCTCCCGCCGTTTTATCCGTCAGCCTCACAATAGAGCGGCCTATGGTGCTTTTTCCGCTTCCGGATTCACCCACAAGACCAAAGGTTTCACCCTGCCGGATATTAAAGCTGATGTCGTCAACCGCCCTGACATGGCCTGTAATCCGGTTCAGTAAACCTGACCGGACCGGAAAATATTTTTTAAGATGGTTTACTTCCAGTAAGTACTCAGCCATTTTTCTCCCCCTCCTCATACAGCCAGCATGCAACTTTGTGCCTGCTGCCGCTCTCCCTCATAGCCGGTTCTTTTAACTTGCATATATTCATGCAGTGGGGACAGCGATCGTGAAAATAGCAGGAGGGTTTAAGCTCCAGGGGATTAGGCACCTGTCCGGGAATGGAATACAGTTCATCCTGAATTTGGTTGATAATGGGCTTGGATTTGAGTAAGCCTCTGGTATAAGGGTGATGGGGCTGCCGGAATAATTCCTCAACCTCTCCCTCTTCAACAATTTTTCCCGAATACATAACCACCACATAGTCGGCCATTTCGGCAACAATACCCAAATCATGGGTGATAAGCAGGATGGCCATATGGCTTTCCTCCTTTATCCGGCGCAGCATATCCAGAATTTGCGCCTGGATAGTTACATCCAGGGCGGTGGTTGGCTCGTCGGCAATGAGCAGCTTCGGACCGCAACAGATGGCAATAGCCATCATTATCCTCTGAAGCATGCCTCCGCTCAGCTCATGAGGGTAAGCCTCCGCAATCTGTTCCGCTCGGGAAATGCCCACCTGATCAATGAGCTCAACCGCCCGTCTGCGGGCAGCCTTTCTATTCATTTTAAGATGGACAATGAGAGGCTCCATAATTTGCCTGCCGATGGTCAATACGGGATTGAGCGATGACATAGGCTCCTGAAAGATCATGCCGATGGTGTTTCCGCGAATGGCTGCTAGCGTTCTTTTATCAAGCCTTGCCAGATCCGTCTCCTCAAACAGAATTTTTCCTCCCGTCACCCTTCCTGCGGGCTCCTCCACAAGTCCCATCAGGGACATGGCCGTGACACTTTTTCCACAACCGGATTCACCCACTATGCAAACGGTTTCCCCTTCATTAACCTGGAGGCTTATGCCGTCAACTGCTTTGACTATACCGTCCTCCGTAAAAAAAGACGTACACAGACCCTCTATTTTAAGCAATGGATTCATTTGAAACCTTTCACCTACTTCTTAAGCTTTGGATCGAGTACGTCCCTGAGCCCGTCTCCAAAAATATTTATTGCAATAACGGTTATAAAAATTGAAAACCCTGAAGGAATCCAGAGCCAGGGCCGTTCCCTGAAATCAATCATATTGTTTGCGGAATCAATCATATTGCCCCAGGTAGGCGTGGGCGGCATGACGCCCAGTCCAAAAAAACTGAGTACGGATTCATATAAGATGGAACCGCCAATGCTGAGAGTCGCAATGACAATAAGCAAGGGGACCAGGTTAGGAAGCAGGTGGTTGAATATTTTACGGCGATGGCTTAAGCCAAGAACGGTGGTAGCCTGCATAAATTCACGCTCCCTGAGGCTCAGTACCTGCCCGCGTACCATACGGGCCAGGCCGGGCCAGCCCACAAAGCTCAACATCAGCATTACAATATACATCCTGTAACCGGTAGGGACCTTCCATTCCGACAGCAGCGCTCCAAAAATGAAAAGAAGAGGCAGGTTTGGAATGGTCAGAAGCAAATCGGCAAGCCTCATAATAACCTGGTCGACGAGCCCCCGGTAATAGCCGGAGATGGCACCAAGCAGAGATCCTATAAAAACAGAAAGCACCATGGAGGCAAGCCCCACCGTAAGCGAAATCCTGCCGGCCTGAAGCACTCTTGTAAGCACATCCCTTCCCAGAGCATCGGTTCCGAGCCAGTGCAGGGGGCTGGGGGCCCTGTTCATAAGTCCCAAATTAACCTTATTGTCGGCGTAGGGAGAAAACAGCGGACCTATAAAGCACAATGCAAACATAATGATAACGATAAAGAAACCGGTCATTGCCAGCTTGTTTTTACTAAGCCGCCTCAGAGACAGCCGCCAGAGGGATGAACGCGGCGTTGTTTTTAACCTGCCTGTTCCGGGCAATCCCGGTTTTGAAGTGGCTGATGACATTTAATGACCTCCTCGCTAAAGTCTGACCCGCGGATCGGCCAGATGGTAGAGTATATCCGACAGGAGTGTTCCGATGACGGTCAGTATGGCAATAAACATGGTGAAGCCCATTAAAAGGGGATAATCCCTTAAAGTAAAGGACGACATATAATGCTGGCCGATACCCGGCCAGTTGAAAATTTTCTCAATTATGAGAGAGCCGCCGAACAGCCCCGGCAATTCGAAGCCGATAAGGGTGATGGCCGGCAGCAGGGTATTGCGAAGAGCGTGGGTAAAAAGCACCTTCCGTTCCGGAAGGCCTTTGGCCCGGGCTGTACGGATATAATCCTGCTTGATGACATCAATCATATTGCTCCTGAAATACCGGGTCAGAGAGCCGATGCCCAAAAGGGTCATCACAATGACGGGAAGGGTCATATGATGAATCACTTCCTTGATATAGCCCCAGCCTGTGGCGGTGCTTCCCGTTGTCAGCATGCCTCCCGGCGGCAGCCAGCCCAAATCTACCGCAAGAACCTTAATAAGAAACAGCCCCATAAAAAAGGAGGGCAGCGACATTGCGGCAAAAATGCCAATCATGATAAGGGTATCAAACCAGGAATATTGCCTGTAGGCGGCAAAAACCCCCACAATCACGGCGATGAACCAGGTAAGGAACATGGACACAACGGCCAGTAGGAAGGAATTCCATATATAGTCCTGAAAAAGGGCAAGTACCGGCTTCTGCTGGGCCAGAGAATAGCCGAAATCACCGTGAAGGGCATTTCGCATCCAGGTGCCGTAGCGCACCAGCAGCGGCTTGTTGAGCCCGTAGATTTCCCTCAGCTCCGCCTTGCGTTCGGCGGACAGTTTAATATTACCGGTGATAAAGTCGCCCGGCGTCATGGCGTAAAGGCTAAAAATCAAAAAAGAAGCTGCAAACAAAATCATCATAATGTACAGCAGCCGTTTAACAATATAGGTACTCATACAAGGCTCCTTAAGGAAGCCGGCTCCGTCCGGGGGGAGCTGGAGCCGGCGTTTTATGACAGCCGTTTGCAAGGGAAAATCCGGCTAAGCATGCAGGGGCTTGATGCACCCTGCGTTTTTAATTATTTCAGGGACCATTGGGGAAGGCTTCCGGCCAATCCGTTAAAGGGACTCATGGACAGATTTTCAATTCTGCCGTTGTAGGCGTAGACCGTTTTTCTGTAATTGGTGAATATAACCGGCAGCTCGTCGTTAACCAGCTGGTACAGTTCCTTATAAATGGCCTTGCGCTCCTCGAAATCTGAGGTGGCCATCCCTTTATCAAACAGCTCCTTGAACTTTGGGCTGTCATAACCTTTAATTTCACCGTTCACAAACTGGAGCAGCCCGTCGGACGGATCTGTCAGCATGGGTGTGGAGAAGGCTGCAAGATCGTAATCTCCGCCTTCCACCTTGGACACCAGCGCGTTAAAATCGGCAAAAACCTCAGGCTGGAAATCAACTCCGATGGCTTCAAAATTCTCTTTTGCCACCGCGATGAAAATATCGGTCTGGGCGCTCTTGGAGCCAAGGTAGTGAAGGGTCAGCTTTTGTCCGTCCTTCTGACGGATGCCGTCGGAACCCGGTGTCCAGCCGGCTTCGTCAAGAAGCTGCTTTGCCTTTTCAGTATCGAAGGGATAGGTATTGATCCCCTCTTCGGTGTAGGACCAGGAAATAGGCGAAGAAGGAATATTGGCGATGGAGAACGCCCCCTGGTTGGCATCCACATAAATGCTCTGACGGTCAAGGCCGTATGCGATGGCCTGCCTCACTTTTTTGTCCTTCAGCTGGGAATGCTCCAGATTCACCTGGAGATAGCCGTATGTACTGGGGGTATAAGGAAGGATATTGACAAAGCCCAGGCTTTTGAGCCGTTCAATATTATCCTGGGTTGCGCTGAAGGAGGCAAAATCAAGCTCCCCCGTTTCAAGGAACTGCCAGGCGTCGCCCTGGGTGGTTTTATAAATAAACCGCTCTGTTTTGGCCTTGCCCTTGAAATAGTTCTCATTGGCTATAAAACGGACTTCCTGGCCCGGGATGAACTTTTCAAGCTTGTAGGGACCGTTGCCAAGAGGATTTTCGTGGAGCGTTTTAATATACTCCAGCTGGCCGAACTGATAATCCTTCCCGTAATAGGCCTTGGACAGGATGTCGGATCCCAGGGTCAGCAGCGCTGTAGCATTAGGCTGTTCCAGCGTGGCGGAAACGGTTTGGGGATCAATAATCCTAATGCCCTCTATGCCCGCAGCCGTACCGGCTTTATAGGCCTCTCCCCCCTTGATCTTCAGGGCGGGAATCTGAGAATCGCCGTCATAAGTCTTGTCATGCAGAAGCGTCCAGGTAAAGGCGACATCTTCGGCGGTGAGAGGCGAGCCGTCGCTGAACTTCGTATCCTTGATAAGATAAAAGGTGTAGGTCAGCTGGTCGTCGGACACATCCCAGCTTTCCGCAATGCTCGGCTGGGGCAGACCGTTTTCATCTACCGTTACCAGAGGAGCATACAGCAGGGACGATACATTGCCGTCGTAACCGCTTTGATGAAAGTACGGTGTAAAGGCGCCGCTGGGATCGGTGAGACCCACAATAATGGTATCGGCGCGGTTTTTAGCAGAATCCGGCAGTTTGCCCAAATCGGGGGCTGTAAACAGTTGGGTAAGTCCGCCCGTCTCAGCCTGAGGTGTTGCGGTTTCCTTCCCTCCGGACGCTTGGGGGGTGGTTCCTCCCTGGGTTCCCGCAGGTACTCCGTTTGAATCGGCGCAAGCGGAAAAAAGCAATATGCCTGCGCTTAGAATAGCTGCCGCTGCATGCACTTTCTTTTTTAACATTAAAAAGGCCTCCTTTTAATAGGTTTCTGCTCTTCCTGACACTTAATTGTCCGGCGGTTACAAAGCCGGACCCACTGCTTGTCTTCGAAACGTATTAATTCATATTATTCCGATCTTTTAAGTATACATTAAAAGAATCTAATCCCTATTATAGAAACCCAAACGAGTTTTGTAAATAGGGAACTAAAAATAATTTCTCCCAACAAAGAAATACCTGTCCTGAATATGAACAGCCTTTGGTTCCAGGAAGAAGGAAGCCTTTTAAGCTGTGGAGCATGAAAAAAGATCCTATAAAAGCACCGTTTGTACCTTTAAAGGATCCTATCACATCTTGGAATAAGCCTTAACCCAAAACCGGATTTAGCTTACCCTTCTTTTTCAATATAATGCCTGATCTGCTCCTGGACATAGGAAAGGTTTTTAACTCTCAATCCGTACTCTGTAAGCGTTTCACCTTCCAAATAGCCATAAATAAGGCCGGCGCTGCGCAATTTGGATATATGATCGTGAGTAATTCCCTTGGATAGCTTGAGATGGCGGACAATTTCACTGTAGGTTCTGGGCTTCTCATGGAGAAAACGCAAAATTTTCAGACGGCTCGCCTCACCCAGACAGCGGATAATCCGCATATCGTGGGGTGAAAGCCCCTCTCCCTTTTCCGGATAGATTCTGGCATTGTAATGGCATAAGGTAAGCCGGCCATAATGATAGATCACATTAAGGGGCTGAAAATGGTATTGGGGAATAAGCAGCAGCTTCTCCTGTCCTGGAACGGGCCTGAAGATCAACCCGTTGGTAGCGTCTTCCACAAAGGTTTCCCCAGGCTGCAGCGCAAGAAGAGCCTTCTGACGCGCCGCCTCTTCTCTGAGGGCCGCCGTCACAGTTCCGTCCAGATGACGAAAATAAAGCTCATACCAGTCGCTGAACAGATGGAGAAGCTTTGAACGGTAAGCCGTCATATTCTCAGGGAATTGGTTTATATAGCCGTCTAAAAGCTCGTATAGGTCTCCGGTGCTCAAACCTTCCAGCCAGTTGAGGAACAAGTCTGCCCTTTCAGGAACAGGGCACAGCAGAATTATCAAATAGGTAATTTTCCAGTCTCCGTTAATCTCCGCTTCATCAAACCTGGAGGCGGCGGGAGGTATAATACGCCCTCGGATTTCTTCCGCCCATACCGAAGTGAGATCGATTTTTTTATGGGATTTCC
>JAFADM010000109.1 GCA_023424865.1 Bacillota bacterium
TAGTAGATGAAAAGGACAGCTTTTCCTTTACCCTTTTCGTTGACGATTCTCAGGAGGATGACGATTATGTCATACTCGATCTTCTTGAGAAGCAGACCGGTATTAAGGTGGAGCTTATGAAATACCCCTATGCTGTGGCTCAGGAAAAGCTTGCGCTGCAGCTCAACTCCGGTGACTATGCGGACTGTATCGGCGGCTGGACCCTGTCTGCCAACAGCATTTTAACCTACGGCATGGAGGAAGGGGTTTTCATTCCATTGGAGGACTATTTTGAAAAGTACTGCCCCAAAATCACCGAGATTCTTAATCTTGAAGGTGTCCGGGAAACCATGACCACACCCGACGGACATATTTACTCCATACCTTACGCTCTTTCAGCACCCGAGGTTTCCTTCAACCCCTACATCAACACCACCTGGCTTAAAAACGTAGGCATGGAAATGCCCACCACCACAGAGGAACTGCGCGAGGTACTGAGAGCCTTTAAAACAAAGGATGCCAACGGAAACGGCAATCCCAACGATGAAATTCCCTTCACCACAGGCCCGGATAACAAGCACCTGGGCGAGCTGGCAGGCTGGTTCGGAATGTCCGTTAACGACGAGGGCTTTACCATGGTTGACGGAAAGCTTGCCTTCGGCGCCAATACCGAGGAGTATAAGAACGGCATTAAATACCTTGCAAGCCTTTACGCCGAGGGCCTTATCGACAATGAAATGTTCACCCAGGATTCGGCTCAGTGGAAAGCCAAGGGCGGACAGAATCTCTATGGTGTAAGCATCATGTACGGAAGCGGCGACATCATGCCCTATGACGCGGGAACAAAGCCCGAATGGGAGCCATTGCCTGTTCTTAAGGGCTCCGACAGCGTCAAGCCGGTTTTCCTTCGTGAAACCTACGGTACCACTGTGCTGAAAAACCAGGTTGTTATTACCGACAATGCTAAAAACCCTGAAATCATTTGCCGCTGGTGGGATAATCTGTTCGAGCTTGAAAATTCCATTCAGACCCATAACGGACCTCTTGGCATCACGCTTATCAAGGGTGATGACGGAAGCTATACAAGAATTGATACATCCAAAACCTTCAGCGAAGCGGATCAGAAGCTCTATGACTGGGGCAATCTCTTCCCCCAGTCCCTGCCCCGTTACGTTCCTAACGGCTTCAAAATAAAGGAAGAGGTGGAAACCTACCAGGAGAAGCCTGTGGTTGACGCTCTCTATGCACCTTACCTGACCGAGGCCATTCCCCAATACTGGGCAAAAGCGGAGGATGCCACCAAGCTGGCTGACCTTTCCACCGCCATTAAGGATTACATCACCCAGAAGAAAGCGGAATGGATTTCAGGCCAAACCGATATCGACAAGGATTGGGACGCTTATCTTGCTCAGCTTGAAAAGCTGAAGCTTCAGGAGCTGATTGAAATTCGCACCAGCGTATTAAATTAAGCTTTAGAGAAAACGGCACCTCGGCGGTGATCGAGGCGCCGTTTTTTCTTGCATTCCGAGATATACCCATAAGCCAAAACCACTATAAAAAGGTATAGGGGGGAGTTCGTTTGACCGAATATGCCATAGGCCATGGGGCTATCACATTAGATAGCTCGGGCTGGATTATTGCATTAAAAGACAGCGATGGCATCGAGCTTTTGCCTGACAGCTTTAAAAACCATCCTTTTCTGAGGATGGGCGACGGGGCGGCAAAAAGTTATGGAGTAAGGATTTATGCGACCCCAGCTCCAGCCCTTAATGAAGTTCTGTATCCTTGTAATTGAAACTTTAACCGGGAGGCCTATATATGTATCCGCTGGGACTAAACCAGGAACAATTGAATCAGATAGAATCGGACTTTGAAGCCCTTCCTGTCCGTGAACGGAAAGAGGAGCTGGCTTCGCTCTTTAAAAGCTGTACTTCGGAGGAAGTTCTTTGCCTGAAATTTTTATACTCCTGCATGCCCGCCAGCGACCTTGTAACCTATGAATGCGATTTTTTCCTCAAGGTGGTTCGGGATACTCTGGCTGCCAGGGAAAAGCTGCCCTGGGGAGAGAAGGTGACGGGAGAACTGTTCTTCAATTATGTCCTTCCGGTGCGGCTGAATAATGAAAATTTGACCTGCCACCGGAAGGTTTTTTTTGAAGAGCTTTATCCGAGAGTAAAGCATTTGGAGCTGGGAGAGGCCGCGCTGGAGGTGAATTACTGGTGCCTGGAGCGGGCCACCTACCGTTCCACCGACGATAGGACACTCTCGCCGCTGGGTGTTATTAAAAATGCTTTCGGGCGCTGCGGCGAAGAGTCGGTGCTCTGTGTGGCCGCCTTAAGAAGCGTTGGCATACCGGCCCGTCAATGCTACACGCCCCGCTGGGCCCACTGTGACGACAATCATGCCTGGGTTGAGGTTTGGACCGGGGACGGCTGGCATTTTATCGGCGCCTGTGAGCCGGAGCCCGTACTGGATAAGGGATGGTTTGTGGAAACCGCCAGACGGGGCATGCTTGTTCATGCCAGAGCGTTTACCCATATTGCCTCCGAGCCTGAAATAACCAATCAAACCCCTGTGGTAAGCCAAATAAACCTGTTGGACCATTATGCCAGAGTTAAACGCCTGAGTGTTGAGGTAACCTTTCAGGGTATACCGGTGGAGGGGGCGGAGGTTCAATTCCAGCTTATTAATTTCGCCCAGCTTTTCCCGTTGGCCTCCATAAAGACGGATACCGCGGGAAAGGCCTGCCTTGTAACCGGCTACGGGGATTTGTACGTCCAGGTTATTTACGATAATTGCTATCTCTCTAAGAAGGCTGACCACACCTGTACCCAACTGGCCTTCAGGATAGAGAAGGCGGTGGCTTATGAATCCGGAGTTTTTGAGCTGGACATGGTGCCTCCGCCTTCCGCACCGGGAGAGGAGCCTTACGTCGGCCCTGAGCTGGATAGGCTCCACAGGGAGCAGATTGAAGCTGCCGAGGCCTGCCGTAAAGCCTATGAAGCCACTTTTTTGCGGGATGAAAAGGCAAACCGGGCTTCCGAAGCCTTTAATGAGTTGAAAGACATCCTGGCTCCCCTTTTATCGAAAGCCAACGGCAACTGGGAGGAAATTCTGGATTTTTTACGGCAGGAGAACGGTGCTTCCTTAAAAGACAAGGTGGATCTTCTTTCTTCACTGAGAGAAAAGGACTTGTCGGATACCGGAGCCCGGCTTCTTGCCGGTCATGTGCTGGGAGCCCTGCCTTATAAGGCAGCTTGCCCTAAAGAGCTGTTTGTGCCCTATGTGCTTTGCCCACGGGTGGATTTTGAGCAGCTGACGGATTACAGAGAGGGCATTGCTAATTATTTAACAGAGGAGCAAAAGGCCGATTTCCGGGAAAATCCCAGGAAAGCTTACCTTTTTATACAAACCCATGTGGCTGATTGCGGCGAGAGGGATTATGCCACCCTAACCGCATCGCCCTGCGGGCTTCTGCATTATGGTTTTGGCAGCGCGCTTTCAAGAAATATCCTGTTTATCGCCCTGTGCCGGACCCTTGGGGTACCGTCCCGCTTAAGTCCTGTGGACAAAGCTCCGGAATTCTGGCAGGAAGGGTGGCACCGGTTAAAGGCCGTGGAGCCGGAGTCAAATACCAACTGTGAGCTTGTTCTTATTAAGGATCAAGAGAAAGAGCTGTATGTGTATGAAAAGAATTTGACGGTGGCACGTCTGGAAAACGGCGTTTACCGCAATCTGGGTTTACACGAAATTGATTTTACAGGCAGGCGCGTCTGTTACAGTCTGGAAGAAGGCCATTACAGGGTAATGACGGCCAACCGGCTGCCTGACGGTACGGTTCTGGCAGAGCTTACCCATGTACATCTGGAAAGGGGACATACTGCGGAAGTGATGCTGCGGCTGAGAAAAGCGGAAACTGTGGAAGGAAAAAGCCTTCCTCTGCCAATAATCAATGTTTTAGCGGATGATGTAAACACCACCATTCAAAAGCTTTTTCCCAAGGGCCATACCTGTGCCCTGGCTTTTGTTGAAACGGGGAATGAGCCTGTAGAGCACCTTCTAAATGAAATTTCAGAGCAGTATAAGGCGTTTGAAGCCTATGGCCAAAGGCTTGTGCTCGTTTGCATGAGCCGTGAGGATCTTGCCTACCCCTTGTTGAGAAGGGTTCAAGAGGCTTCGGGCATACGGGCTGTTGTGGCACAGGGAACAGCCCTTGAGGAGACGTTCAAGGCACTGGAGACCCCAAGCCGGACCCTGCCTCTGGTAGTTGAGCTTGATACCGAAGGCTTTTGCACCTTTCAAAGCTCCGGCTACAATGTAGGGACAGGTGATCGGCTGCTGAACCATTTCCGCGCGGGAAGTTCTATGAGAGGTGATTATTAAGTTTGCCCCGAAAGGGGTGAGAGGAGGGCTTGTCTATGATGCAGGAATGGTTTTCAAAGGCAAAGCTGGGGATATTCATCCACTACGGCATCTACGCGGTGGGGGATGTATCGGAATCCTGGAGCTTTCACAACGGACAGATTTCCTATGAAAACTATATGAAGCAGTGCGAGGGCTTTACCGCCTCCCGGTACAACCCTGAGGCCTGGGCGGAGCTTTTTAAAAAAGCGGGAGCCCGGTACGTGGTATTAACGGCTAAGCATCACGACGGCGTGTCGCTTTTCGACACCGGGTACAGCGATTTGAGCGTGGTGAAGAAAACGCCTGCCGGGAGGGATTTAATTGGGCCTTATGTAAAGGCTATGAAGGAAGCGGGCTTGAAAACGGGGATTTATTATTCCCTCCTTGACTGGTCGGATCCCCGTTACCGTTCGGTTTATCCTGAAGGGGCCAATCCTGAGGAGCATTTAAAGGATATTTATGCTACCCCTGGAGGAGGGCCCGAGGATCCGGAAGCCTGGGAAGCCTTTTTGCAGTTTAACAACCTCCAGTTAAAGGAGCTTATGACAAGCTACGGTACAGTGGATTTGCTGTGGTTTGACGGCGACTGGGAACGAAGCGCCGGACAATGGCGGATGCCGGAATTCAGAGACTATCTTCATTCCCTTAATCCCCAGGTGGTTCTGAATTCCAGAATGCAGGGCTATGGGGACTATGAAACTCCGGAGCAGGGCATTCCCCTGTACGGACCGGAGGGTGTGTGGGAGTTTTGCACTACCATAAACACCTCCTGGGGCTACAGGCCCTCGGATAACGATTACAAGACCAGCCGTCAGATTGTCCGCATGTTCTGTGATTGCCTCACCCTTGGGGGCAACCTGCTTCTGGATGTGGGGCCAAAGGAGGACGGAACGCTGGATATCAGGCAGGAGCAAATCCTGACGGATCTGGGAAGCTGGATCCGGGATAATGAGGAAGCGGTTTATGAGACGGTCAAGGGGCTCAATTACAATCATTATCTCGGCGGCAGCACCCTGTCGGAGGACGGCTCCGTGCTTTACCTTTTTGTGTATGACAGGCCCCTTGAATACCTCTGCGTCAAGGGCATAAAAACTCCGGTAAGAAGGATAACCGTTCTTCATACGGGGGAAGAGCTTACCTGGCGCTATACCGGGGCGCTTCCGTGGAGCGGAATACCGGGTACTCTCTGGATTAAGGCGGATGAAATGAAGCTCCATTCCCTGACAACGGTTTTGAAGGTGGAGCTGGAGGGCCCCATAACCTATAATCTGGGGCATGGGGAGATAAGTCAGAATTGAAACCGCAGAATTTGGGAGAACATCCTAAGCATATTGGAAACACTATAAAAGTATAGGGTTTTGAGAGGTAGTGATTGTATGAGCAGCCGTATACCCGCACCCCATATGCCTGTTTTTAATCCGGAGGTTTATTTTTGCCGCCGGGCCAGACACCCGTTTACCCTGGACGGCAATCTGGAAAAGGCTTTTTGGGAAAGCGCAGCATGGACTAAGGATTTTGTGGATATCGAAGGAGATATCCGTCCCAGGCCCAGGTTTCAGACCCGGGTAAAGATGCTTTGGGATGATAATTCAATTTATTTCGGTGCGGAGCTTTGGGGGGATGAAATATGGGCCAATGTGACCCAAAGAGATGATGTTATCTTCAGGGACAATGATTTTGAAATCTTTATTGATCCGGATTCCGATACCCAATGCTATTGCGAATTTGAGATGAACGCCCGCAATACGGTATGGGATCTTTTGCTTACCAAGGCCTACCGGGACGGAGGAAAGCCGGTTAACAGCTTTGATATAAAGGGATTGGAGAGCGCGGTGAAAATCCACGGGGATTTGAATAATCCCTATGGCTCCAATACCCGGTGGACCTGCGAGGTGGCTATGCCCTTCACCTCACTTTTGGAATGTGTGGGTCAGGGAAAGGACACACCCAAACCGGGTGATTTCTGGCGTGTGAATTTTTCCCGGGTTCAATGGACCGTGGATATTATTGACGGCCAATACATTAAAAGAACGGATCTCCTGTCGGGCGCTCCCCTCCCGGAGGATAACTGGGTATGGTCGCCCATGGGCATTGTCAATATGCATTATCCGGAGCTGTGGGGATTTGTATTCTTCTGCCGGGAGGATGAGAATTATGCCATTCCTGAAGACGAAAGGCTCAAATGGGATATGCGCTGTCTGTACTATGCACAGCATGCCCATTACGACCAATACGGGTGCTTTACCGTCCAGCTTCCGTCCTTGAGGGAAGGCTTTACCCCAAAGGTGCAAATAACGGACAACAGCTTTGAAATTACCTGCCCGTCTTCCGATGGGACACGGGAACTGGTTCTTTTGGCGGACGGGAAGATTATGTCTTTTTCGGGAAAGGATAAACGATGAAGATATTGGGATATTTAGGAAATAACGGTGTGATTACCGAACAGGATGCCAAACGCCTGACACATATTCATGTGGCCTTTGGCCATTTAGGCATTGACGGCAGTATTGATGTAAGCCATTTGAACATACACGATAGAATGGCTCAAATACGAAAGTGGAATCCGGATATAAAAATACTTGTTTCAATCGTTCCCAGGGAACCGGATGCCTTTACGGTTTGTGCGGCATCGGAAGAGCTTCGCAAAAAGGTGGGTCAGTCCTGCTGCGAAATGGTAAGGGATTATCATTTTGACGGAGTGGATTTTGACTGGGAATACCCTTGCGTACCTTCCAACGGAATGAACAGCCATCCTTCGGATAAGCAAAACTTTACGCTTTTTTGCGGGGAAGTGCGCAAAAGCTTTGACGCCATGGGCGGCTCGCCTCTTTTGTCCATAGCCGCCGGTGCGGATATCTATTATGTGGAAAGCGTGGAGTTGCCCGCATTGGCAGGTATTCTGGATTATATCTGTCTTATGACCTATGATCTTAAATGTGGGTTCCATGCGCTGGCAGGGCATCACACCCCTTTGTACTCCTCAACGGGAGATGTGTT
>JAFADM010000132.1 GCA_023424865.1 Bacillota bacterium
TTCAGAATGCAAAAAGCCGGTTTTACCCGACTTTTCTGCCATCTCGTCCGTATTTCATTTTTGTAGCTTCTCCCCCACGGATATGGCGTTCCGCTTTGTTTTCGTCAAGTATTCTTTTGACCTGCCCTGCCATGGACGGATCCAGTTTGGCCAGCCTTTCCGTTACGTCCTTGTGGACCGTGCTTTTGCTAATTCCAAAACTCTGTGCAGCCGCCCGGACCGTCGTCCTGTTTTCAATAATGAAGCTCCCAAGCTCCAAGGCACGCTCCTCTATGTAATGTCTCATGCGCCAGCCTCCCGCACAGCGCCGCTACCGGCTTCATTGTCCCGATATTATCTATATGTGGGAGGGCTTAAGGCTATACCGCTTATTTTCATTCCGTTAAAATCTCTTCTGAAGGTCTATACGCCTGCCGGACTTCTGCCCTTTTTAACACCATAAAAAACAGGAGAGCAACCTCTGTTACCCTCCTGTTCTGCTTTTACAGAGCTTAGAACTTTATGTCTTTTAAACGCCTATCCGGCTTCCTCTTTCAAGCTGCTGTATCTGCTTTTCTCCCGTATCCGCAAGCTCTCTGAACTGTGCGATGGTGTCCTTCATTTTGGGCAGGGCCGCCTGCTTGAAGGTGCTGATGGAATCCAGAGCCGAAATCACATCCGTAAAGGCCGTTTTCAATGTTTCCACAGATACATTGGTCTCCATGGCCTGCTGCTGGATCTTAACTCCCTGATCCTTAAGCATTTTCGAGGTGGAGCTGATAATATTGTTTGTCGTTTCGTTCAATGCCGTAATTTTCTCCAGCACAATCTTCTGGTTGTACAGGGCGCTTGCCACCGTGACGGCAATTCTCAGGGCCGTTACAGTAACATTTTTCGCCCGTTCAACACCGCGCATAAGCTCCTTGTTGTTTCTTATAATGACCTCCATAGCCATTATTCCCTGCTGATTCACAACCAGCATCTGATTCATATCCATAACGCGCTGTCTTAAAGGAAACAGCACCTCTTCCTTTGCAAACCGGATTTTTTCTTCGCTGTCCCCGCGGGCTTCCGCCTCCGCAATAAGCCTTTCAACACCTTCATCCATGAACTGGCCCAGCTCAATTTCCTTTTGCAGCCGCTTTGTAAGATCTCTTAATACCTGCTGCTCTATTTCCAGTGTTGTACTGTCATTTTTGAGTGTGGCCTTACCTTTATCCAGGGACGTAAGTATATCTGCAATCACAGCGTCCGCCTTTTGGTATCTTGCAAAATAAGCTCTCAGGGGATTAAACAATTTTCCCAAAAGCCCGCCCTTCACAAAGTCAATGCCGCTTGGATCCAAATCCTGAAGCTTCAGCTGTAGATCCGTTAGGCCTTTTGCAACGGTTCCGCCTTCTTCACCGCTTTTTGAGAGATTGCCCACCTGTACCTTAAGCATTGCATTTTTATTGGAGGAGGCGGTCATTGTGGTCAATCCGAACTCATCCACGGACTTGATAATTTTTTTCTTTTGCTCAAGCGAATCCACATCCAGTGACATAATACTCTCAACATTGCTCTTTGCCAGCTCCAAGAGCTTTGCTTTTTCTTCATCCGCAGGCTTTACCTGCTCTATAATTTCCTGTTGAATGACTTTTTCATCCGGTAAGCTTAAATCAAAGGACATCTTCTTTACCCCCTTATATTACATTTGCGCGTTAAACAAATTCCTGATTTTGTAAACGACGTCATCCGTGTCCGCGTTTATGCTGTCGGCTTCGTTGATATTGGAGATTTCCTTAAGTGCGTCTATATTGGCGTTATACCCTATGGTATAGATGGGAATACTGAACTCTTCTATAAGACTTCGAATGGAGTTTAAGCTATGTCCCGTATTGGAGTCGCCGTCACTCAAAAGAAAAATAATGGGCTTCATATCGGGGTTTTCGCTTAATTGCTTTTGTATCATGCTCATGGCCACCGCAATGCCGTCCATGGTAGCGGTTTTACCGGCTACCTGCAAGCTTTCTACCGTGCCCACAAAAAGTGATCTTTGATTTATATTAAATTGTGCTAGGGGCAGGTTAACATCCACCGTAGTGCCATAGGATATAAGCCCTATATAATGCTCCTCGCCGATAACCTCCTGGCCCT
The DNA here is from genome assembly GCA_023424865.1 of Bacillota bacterium. The sequence continues at coordinate 2,116 of JAFADM010000132.1, forward strand.
TAATGAGGGATTCCTTAAGCTTTTTTATGGGATCGCCTTGCATACTGCCGGAGACATCCGCAACAAATACGGCGCAAATACTTTTATCCGCATTTTTCTTTTCCTTCCAGAGCGTCTGGGCTCTTGCTATAGTCTCGCCGTCAAGAAGCTCTGCTTCCGGCACATATTCCAGCTGATTAAACCCATACTCCCCTGCAAGCTTCTGATATTTCTCCTGCTTTGAGAATTCCACAAACTTATCCAGTATCTTTCTCTTTGTTTCCGATATACCGGCCATTGCGTACATGGCTCCGTCATGCTTAATGCCAAAGGGAGTAAATGTATATTGAGCTTTAATATTGGCATCCTTGTTATAGGTCTGGTACTCCATGACCAGCCCCTCTATGGAGCCGTTTGCCGCCGCATTCTTAAGCTGCATGGTCGTTTGAGCCACACTGAAGTAAAGGTTGGACTGGAATTTCAAAAAGCCTTCCTCAGCGGTAAGGCTCAAAGGATTGGACTCGTCAAAGGACTTTAACGCCGTTAAGAGAAAATTCAGGCCGGTGGAGCTTGTAAAGGGATCGGTGTAGGCCATGGCCAGCTCCCCGGCCGCAACCGCCTCAGTAACGGTTTTTACGCTTATTTCGCCATATTTGGCCAAAAGCTGGGCGTTCTTTCTGTTTTCAATTACAATACCGGCTACATTATCCACCATGCTGTCGGAGATTAAGTCAATGCCGATATTATTGAATTTAATGATTTCAGCCCAGTTCCTGTTTGAAAAGGTAAAGGCATCCGGGGTATAGGCTCTGCTGATAATATAATCGGTTCCCGTGCCTGATGCTATGTACCTGATTTTAACCGAAGCCGTATTCCCGTCTATATTAATTTGGGATTTATTAAATTCCGCTGCTACCTCGTTGAGCCAGCCGTCATTGCCCGTACCGGTCTGCTCAGGTGCACCGAATATTTCAACATAGGTATCGGTTGTATTTTCAACAGTAACCGGGAATTTTGATATGTCCGGCAGCAGATCGGCGATCTCCGTCTGCACCAGGGATATTTGGCCCTTAACAGGCTCCTTCTCTTTTACCGTTATTTTTTTAACTATTTTCTCCAGCTTTGCTTCCGCTGAATTCCCTTCAGATGTTGTCCCTACATTGCTTGTGAGAGAAATACCGATAAAAATAATTAAAAACACTGCCAATGCCGCAATCCCAAAGTAAATGATTACTTTTTTGTTTTTGTTCATACTTCGTTATCCTTCCTTTTATTTGTAATATTGCGTTTGACTTATTAATGAATCGATCTCAAGGATGCCGGTCATTTCCTCCATTTCGCCCTCACCGATGCTGTCCAGCTTCGATATTTCGATAAGCAGCTTATCCAAACGGATCAGAATTTTTTCATTTCCCTGCAGGATGCTGTCCATATAATCGGTTTGTTCTTTAAACAACTGCATTTTTTCTTTCCCGATGTGCTTGGGCAAAAGCCCTGCCCTGACTTTTTCTTCTGTCCTTCCATAATCCTCTTCATCAAATACGGCAAGCCTGTTGATCATGCTTTGTACATTAACGTAAAATAACCTCTCGACCTCCAATGTAACCGCCATGAACTTTTTATAGCTTAATTCGCTGACACTGAACCGTTTTTCTACATTATCCGTTAACAGCTCCATCTTGTTTTCAATGCTGTCCATTTGCAAAAGAAGGTTCTCCGCTACTTTTCCTCTAACCTCATAGGGCTTGTATTTTGCAAGCTCCTGCTCATAATCCTTTTTTGTTTTTACCCTTTCACGCTCTTCGGCTGCCGGCTTATCTCCCTTAACAAACAGGGTGTAATTACCGTATATAAAAGCAGCCACAGAAATCAAGACTACCGTATAGCCGAAAGCCATGCCAAATGCCCCGCTTTTTGTTAAGCTTATTCCCAAAAGTCCCGGTGAAAAGACAATTATACATACTGCAGCAATAGCGACGTTCAACAATAAGGCCTTTAAAATTTTATGTATACCCATACCTTTTTCCTACCTCCGCATGAGAATTCTCAAATCAAAGCCGTAGCCATACCATTTATTATTCAAAAGCGCTTCATATGTTACTTTTTTCTTTCAAAAGGATTTACCACATGTTATAAATGATTAACCAATTCAATCTTATTTTAATGAATCATTAATTTAATCCTAATTTTCATATAGGAATGCATCGATGCAGAAAATTGCGAAAAAACAGAGCATTACTACTATTGTAACACTCTGCATTGCTTTTATCTAACATCTTTTGACATTCATTGTTTAACTTTTTTGAACGGAGGAGGACTAAAAACCACATTATTCGCTCTATTTATAAATTCACTGCAAAAGAATAAGGGAAGGTGTTAACATCCTTCCCCCTTTCTTTTCAATTTTGACGAACCTTGTTAGAGATTTAATTTGTGGTCAGCTGGATATAGGCTGACGGATCCACCAGCTTGTTCTCCTTATAGAGCTCAAAATGCAGGTGGGACGGTTCGGCGCTTTCAAAAATAGCGGTTGCGCCAACGGCTCCAATGGTATCTCCCTGCTTCACTTCCTGGCCTACCTGAAGGGTCTTGTCACTGGCCAGGTTGGCATAAAGGGATTTATAGCCGTTCTTATGATCGATTACAACAGTAAATCCGTATCGGGGATCGCTCTTGATCTCAAGAACAACACCGTTGCCTACAGCTCTGACAGCTTCGCCTCTGGCAGCTGCGAGATCCACGCCGCTGTGAGTGCGCCATTCATTAAAGGTAGGCGAGTAAACCAGCTTGTCCATGGAAAACTCCATTTGAACCTTGCCGGTGATGGGGGATTGGAAGTTAGGTCCGGCTACGGCCAGAGCCACATCCTCCGAATTAACGGAAAGATCCTCCGAATCGGAAGCCTGGGTACCGTTGCCGGTTCCATCATTGCTTCCTACAGGTCCCTGATCATTGGTCGGGTTGTCCACAGGATCCGTATAGGCCTCCGGGGGTGTTATATCCGTCTGACTATTTACGGATTCTCCCGGTTCATCCTCCGCACCGCCATCGGCGATGCTGCTTATAGGACCGTCATCCGAATAATCGGAGCCTGTGGGATTATTGTTTGCGTCCAAATCGGACGAAAGGTCACCGTCACCGGGCTCGGTATAGTCGATAATTCCCAGATTGGGGTTCTGTTCGCCACCATCTTCTCTGGATTCCTGATTGGGATCCGTAAGTATCTGGTTGGTTGAAAAGAACACCGCTCCGGCAGCCAGAGCACACAAGCCTACGACGATGGCAATATAAAAACCGCTTTCTTTAAAGAACCTTGTTATTCTTTTGCCTAAAGACCCTTCATCCTTAAAATGACCCTTGTTGTTCACAGTATCCACCTCCACTTTGTATTATTGCCAGAGGAAGCGGATTTATACTCTGTTATCGCATTTCTTCCACTTAAGGAAAACGGGGCTTATAAAG
>JAFADM010000139.1 GCA_023424865.1 Bacillota bacterium
AAATGGATTCTTTTAAAGTGCTGGAAATCAAGGAGAGCGTGTTTGCCGACAACAACCGTCAGGCTGATTTACTCAGGGAGACTCTCCGGCAGAAAAAAATCTTTTTACTCAATCTCATGTCTTCCCCTGGGGCAGGCAAAACAACAACTCTTACAAAAACCATTGACGCACTGAAGGATGAGTTCCGTATGGGCATTATGGAAGCCGACATCGATTCGGATGTGGATGCCAAAACCATAGCCAAAACGGGAACAAAGGTCATCCAGCTTCACACCGGGGGCATGTGCCACCTGGACGCGGACATGACCCGGCAGGGCCTGGACGGTCTGGGGGTAGAGGACATCGATCTGGCCATACTGGAAAATGTGGGCAATTTGGTGTGCCCGGCGGAGTTTGACACCGGTTCATCCAAAAACGCCATGATTCTAAGCGTCCCCGAGGGTGACGACAAGCCCCTCAAATACCCTCTGATGTTCTCCATTTCAGATGTGCTGCTTATAAATAAGATCGATGCCATGGGCTTTTTCGACTTCGATCTTGAAGCCTGCATCCAGCGTGTCCGAAAAATTAATCCCAACATTAAAATTATACCCATTTCGGCCAAAACCGGAGAAGGCATCGCCGAATGGGCTCAATGGCTGCGCATGGAGGCTAATAACTGGCTTAAACAAGCAGGCGGCAGATAAAGGATTAGGCATTTGAAGGGAGAAAGGGATATGGCGGTAAAGCTAAAGGTATTGGCATTTGCCAACAAGGTAAGCAACAGAAAGCCGGGAGCCAAAAATGCGTTTACGCAAACGGATCCCGAGTATAAAATACTGGAGCCGGTGGTTACGGAGGAGATGGCAGAGGCAGCTCTCTGCCTCGACTTCAGGATTCCCAAAAGCGCGAAGGAGGTTGCAGCCCTTTGCGGCAAGCCTTTGGAGCTTACCACAAAGCTTCTTTTGGAGCTGGCCGATGCAGGCGTTTGTTTTGTTAACGAAAAGAACGGTATAGATGTCTTTTGGTATGACACCTGGGTTCCCGGCATTATGGAAATGATGGCCAACAACCTGGAAAATGTCCGCAAATACCCTCAAATTGCTGAAGCCTTTGAGGAATACGGTCGGGTCCGTGGCGCCAAAACGGCCGGCATGCTTCCGGTGGGCGTTGGCCTTATGCGCGTTATTCCCATTGAAAGCGCCATTGACGGAGAATCCCGCCGGGCTTCCTATGAGGAGGTTTCCAAATACCTGAATGAGAACACGGTTTTTTCTGTATCCGACTGTGCCTGCCGTACGGTTCGGGAATCCATGGGTGAGGGCTGCGGGCATTTAAAAGAAGAAATGTGCATTCAAATGAGCCATGCGGCGGAATATTACATCCGCACCGGACGTGGCCGGCAGATTACCCGTGAGGAAGCCTTTGAAATTATCCATCGGGCCGAGGAAAACGGCCTCATGCATCAGATCCCCAATCTGGACGGTTCAGGAAAAACCCATGCCATCTGCAACTGCTGCGGATGTTCATGTCTTTCCCTCCGTACCGCCGAAATGTTCCTCAACGTGGATATGGTACGCTCCAATTACGTGGCCCAGGTAGACAAGTCCAAATGCGTGGCCTGCGGTGAATGCGTGGAGAACTGTCCTGTCAACGCTCTTCGCCTGGGACAAAAAATCTGTTCCAGCAAGCCCGTTGTGGAGGATATTACCACGACAGTTACTCCCCGCGACACCGAATGGACTCAGGACAAGTGGAATCCGGACTACCGTCTCAACCGCAAAAACGTGGTGGAAACAGGTACCAGTCCCTGCAAAACCAATTGTCCCGCCCACATCGGCATCCAGGGCTATATAAAACTTGCAGCCCAGGGCAAATACACGGAAGCCCTGGAGCTGATAAAAAAGAACAACCCCTTTCCGGCGGTATGCGGACGCATCTGTCCCCGGCGATGTGAATCGGCCTGTACCCGGGGCGACATTGACGAGCCGGTGGCCATCGACGATATTAAAAAGTTCATTGCCCAACAGGATCTTAATAAGGATCGCCACTACATACCCAAAAAGCGCCACGATTACGGCAAAAAGATAGCTGTGGTGGGAGCAGGCCCATCCGGTCTTTCCTGCGCCTATTACCTTGCCATTGACGGTTATAAGGTGACCGTATTTGAAAAGCAGGAGCAGCTTGGCGGTATGCTCACTCTGGGTATTCCCGGCTTCCGTCTTGAAAAGGACGTGGTGAAGGCGGAAATTGAAATACTGGGTGAAATGGGCGTTGAGTTCAAAACCGGTGTGGAGGTCGGAAGGGATATTACCCTGGAGCAGTTGAGAAGCCAGGGCTACAAGGCCTTTTATCTGGCAGTGGGCGCTCAGGCGGGACGCCGGTTGGGAATTGAGGGTGAGGATGCTGCCGGTGTTGAAACCGGGGTAAGCTTCCTTCGCCGTATCAATCTGGGAGAAGACGTTAAGCTCTCCGGCAATGTTATTGTTATCGGCGGCGGAAACGTAGCCATCGACGTGGCCCGCTCGGCGGTCCGTGTTAATGATGGCGGAGGGGTTGCCATGTACTGTCTGGAAAGCCGGAAGGAAATGCCTGCCCTTCCTGAGGAAGTTGAAGAAGCTGAGGAAGAGACCATCGCCATTCGAAACGGCTGGGGCCCGGTGCGAATTCTTACCGTGAAGGGCAAGGTCACCGGCGTGGAATTTAAAAAATGTGTGTCTGTCTTTAACGAACAGGGCCGGTTCGCTCCTGTTTTTGACGACACCGAATGCATTACGGTACCTGCCGACCATGTGCTGTTAAGCGTGGGTCAGGCCATTGAATGGGGCGGCCTTCTTGAGAATAGCCAGGCACAGCTTAATCCCAATAACACCCTTAAGGCAGACCCCGTCACCCTGCAAACCCATCAGCCCGATGTTTTTACCGGCGGAGACGCCTACACGGGACCCAAATTCGCCATTGATGCCATAGCCCTTGGCAAGGAGGCCGCCGTCTCCATCCACCGCTTTGTCCAGCCCGGCCAGGACTTGCTCATCGGAAGGGACAGAAGGGAATACCTTGCCCTGGACAAGAGCAGCGTGGTGTTTGACGGCTACGACACCCAATCCAGGCAAAAAGCCACGTCAGAGGCACCTCCCCAGGCTCACAGGCAGTTTAAGGATGTCCGGGGCTTCTTTACCGAGGAACAGCTTAAAAAAGAAACCGAGCGCTGCCTGGGCTGCGGTGCCACGGTGGTAGATCAATACCTTTGCGTCGGCTGCGGCCAATGCACCACCAAATGCAAATTCGACGCCATTCACCTGGAACGCCGGTATGACGGGGAAGGCGTAAGCTATGAGCACCTAAAACCCGTGGTTATTAAGCATGTCCTAAAGCGCAAGGTTAAAATGACAACCAAGAAAATAAAAAATGCTTTAACCGGCAAGCTTAACCCGGTAAAAGGGTAAACTAAATAAATGTAAAACGCATCGTCTATAAATATGCAGCCGCAGGCTGAACCTAAGCGGAATACCGCCGGGTTTTAAGCCTGCGCTGCCCTGTTTAAGGGGGAAAAGCATTGCACGAGCTGGGTATTATGTTCCATGTGGTTAAAAAGGTAGAGACTGTGGCCTGGGAAAACGGGCTTACTAAAATTGAAGCCCTGGTACTCCAGGTGGGTGAGCTGGCTTCGGTAGTCCCTCAGTATATTCACGCCTGTTATCCCGCAGCGGTGGATGGAACCCTTCTTGAAAGCACCCGGCTGGAAATAGAAACACTTCCTGCCAACGGCCTGTGTCAGGGCTGCAAAAAGGTTTATAACGTGGTGGAGAACCGAAGAAAATGCCCTTTCTGCGGCAGCGGGGATTTTGAGCTCATAAGCGGCCGGGAATTTAATATCAAGGAGATCCGAGCCCTATGAAAGCGTCTCAACGAATTTCTTGCCTCAAGGGACTGAGCGTCATACTGTAAACGGAATCCAGGCACCTTCTGAAAGTGTCCTGATCCGTGACAGCCCGCATTGCCCCTAAATCTACGGCATATTAAAAGTGGTTTTCAACAACCTTACCGGCGTGTCTTAAAAAGGCTTGAATCGTTTCCAGTTCCCTTTCATTCAGGCCTTCCAGGTAATCAAAAAAGGGCCTGTCATATTCAAGATGATACTCCTCATGAAGGCGATAGGCTTCCCTGCCCTTATCCGTCAGAAAAAGGCGCAGCCGTTTTTTATCCCGGGGGTCCTCTTCTTTTGTTAAATAGCCCCGTTCCTCAAGCTTACCCACCGTTTTTGCAACTACGGCCCGGGTAATGTTAAAACTCCGGGCTATTTCTGAGATAAATATTCCCGGATAGTCACCCATCATTTTAAGGATATGGATCTCTCCCCGGTAAAAGGTCATATTCGGGGAGCCAAAATCCAACCGGTTCGTCTTGCCGTTGGCGATGCGCTCCGTTATCCGGATAAAATCATTGATAACAGCGTTGGTCTTCTCTGTCATAGCTCTGCCTCTTTCACCTTGTAAAAGCTCCCCGGCAGGCCTTTAAAAGCACCGCCCGCATCATTACTCCCAATAAAAGCAAAGCCGTGGCGTGAAAGAGCCTCCTCAATCGTCTTGCCGGTAAGGAGAATATCAAGTCCGTCCAGATGGCTTGAGAGCCAGCCCAGAATGGCCTCGGGAGGAGACTGGTAATCCTCGCTTACGTTATGGGCTACAAGGTATAAATAGCCACCCGGATTTAACGCACCCCGAAGCTTTGCCATAAGAGCATCAAGATGATCCCTTGCAAAATCAATGATACCCGAAGCAATAATTAAATCGTAGCCTCCGTCTAGAGCATCGGTATTAAAATCGCCTTCCATTACTTCCATGCGCTGCCCCAAATTTCGCTTTGAGATAAGATCTTTAGATACCTCCGCCACTCCCGGAGCCTCAAAAACAACTCCCTTGGAATCCGGAAAGGCCGAAACAAGCTCAATGGCCAGAACACCGCTTCCTCCCCCCAGATCAAGGATTTTTCCGGGAGGACGGGAGGAAAACAGCTTAAGGGCGGCCTGCACAAGGGCCTGTACCCTTCCCGCATACATTTCGGGAATACCGGTACGGGCGGCCTCACAGAAATCGTAAACCTCTATACCCTGGTTACGCTCTGCTATACGGCAGTCAGGCCCTTCATAAAGCCGCTGATCCAGACGGTGAAGGGACATCATCTTTTCGCGGAAAAGGAGGCTTTTGCCCAGATATAAGGGACTGCTTTCGTTTAGGTAGGTATTGCTCTGTACCGTATTGCGGTAGGCATCCCCCTTTTTTTCAAGCAGCCCGATGCAGGCCAGAGCGTTAAGGTAAAAGGAAAGGCTTCGCGGGTTAAGACCCGTTTTTTCAGCCGCCGTCCGGGAGGTCTTCCAATTTTCCATATAAGAAAAAAGCTTTACCCGTACAGCGGATAAAAAAAGCTCCGTCTCCCTCTTTTGATGCAGGAGCTTGTAATAGCCCACCGGGCTTTCTTCAGCCTTTAGCATAAACTCACCTCTATTTTTAGTTAGTCAAAGCTAACTCATTGTATGCCAAGTATACAATCAACTCAGTTGTATGTCAAGCATACAACTCTAAAAAGCTTACTCCAAAGCTTA
>JAFADM010000193.1 GCA_023424865.1 Bacillota bacterium
CCATGGCTAAGTACACCTGTAAGTTTCTTGTGGAGCATGAAAACATATCCCGGATATCCATTGTTACGGATTTGACCACAAATAATCCAAACGATAATACAAGCCAAACCCTGGAAGCCTATTTTCCTCTCATGCGGCGGGTTTTTTCCCCGACAACAGGGGATGAGGAGGTGAGGCAGCGAACCTACTTTATGCTGCTGTCCCTTCAGGGTGCTTTTCTGCGAGGTGCTTTGTCCAAAAAGGATGCGGGGCTGGATTTTCGTGACAGTGAACAGAGGGATTGCCTGGTTGATAAAATCATCGATTTGCATATTAAGCCTTAAGCCAAAATAATAAATAACCGGCAAAGCAGAAGCTTCCTGCACCGCGTATACAAGGTTTACGCCGGACAGGAAGCTTTATTGGTAGCCATTTGCGAAAGCAAATCCGGCTAAAAGCCCGGGGGGCTCGATGTCTCCGGGCTTTTGATTAAAATCCTTTTTAAGCACGGTAGGCCGGTTTATATTTTCTCCACCGGTACATAGGCATAGTTGCTGTTGCTTTGCTTTTCATTGTAATATTCTATTTCCTGAGCTCCGCAGGTAGAGAAGCGGTAGCCGAATTTGGGCATGACCTTTTCCTTGATTAATCCGAAAAGCTCAAAAATTTCACAGGTATCCTTGCCCAGGGCCCTTGCCGCTTCGGCGCTATGCTGCACACGCATGTAAAGGCAGCGGGGCATTTCATAAATGTCGATACCTTCAGGCTGCTCTCTTGATGCGGTCTCCTTTGCAAACATCAAGCCTCTGGGCACCGCTCCGTCCTGCCAGTAGTCAATGCTGATAGCCGCTGCCCAGTCGGCGTTGACGCAGTGAACAACCTTATCTAAAAGCTTATTTTTCTGAAGGGAAGCTAAAAGTCCCGGAATATCGGGTTCGTCGGTGAGGTTGGAGGCATAGGCCGTTTTTCCTGCATACAGCGTTACAGGCTTTTCAATGACCTCAAAGAAAACACCCTCATAGGAATAGGTCTCTATTATTTTCTCCGAAAGGGAGGCTTCCGCCGCATAAATGATAAAGGGCTTTTCCCTTGGGCCGAAGTCCTTGGGGGCATCCTCCTCCTTGTATCCCAAGGCCCATTTCTCTTTGGACAGCTCCATTTTGCAGCCTGTAAAAGTTACCGGGTTTCCCTTGTCGTCATTTGTAAAGGAGGCTTCACTGCTATGTGTTACTTCTAAGCCTATTTCCGCAAGGGGGGCAATCTGGGGTTCGCAGTGAAGGGGGTTATAGGCATAGACACCCTCTGCGCCAAGCCTTTGAAAGGCGTACTGAACCATGAGGCCCAGAGCCTCCGTATCTAAACCGCATTTCCAATAGTCCGTATGCCAGACATGGCCCAGGTCTATTTGTTTATTTTCATCCATGGAGTTATAAACAATGAGCCCGATAAGGTTAAAGTCAGGCTTAAGGCATACCGCCCACATGTTGTCCGTTGACGCGAACCATTCGGTTGCAGCCCTGCAGCCTTCAAAATCCGATGGCCAGGGATGGTCCATATACTTCATTTCCGACTGATTTCGATTAACAGCAAGCTCATAAACGCCCTGGGTATCCTCAGGATAAAACCGGCGGATGATAAGTCGGCTGGTTTCAAAAAGGTAAGGCTTTTGCTCCTTGCCACGGTAAACAACGGCTTCTTTCTCGTTTATTTTTTTTACAAGGTTCACAATTTCGGGTAGGCTTTTCGGTGAAAAGCTCTGGGGCAGTTCTTCCAGGGACAGCTTCTTAAGTGCACCCATCTTAATACTCCTCTCTCTTCATTAGCTTAACATAAAGCATTTTATCTTATTTAACAGCATACGTATTATCGATTTTTAACATTTTTCTCTTCATGAGAGTCTCCCTGTTTTAATACGGAAAGGATGTTTGAAAATGTCTGTGGTATTTGCGGGATTCGCTAAAGAACATAAAGCAATAATTTGGCATATTCTTAACACAGGCTTTTCCAGGCGCATATAGTGAAGAAGATGCGAGACTGACTTTTTATAAATGCCCAGCATAATGGAAGGCGGTAGACCGGTATGAAAGTAGTCATTCTATGCGGTGGAAGAGGAACACGTATGCGGGAGGAAACGGAATTTCGCCCAAAGCCATTGGTGCAGGTAGGCGAAAGGCCGATTCTTTGGCATATTATGAAAATTTATTCCCATTACGGTTTTAAGGATTTTGTTCTTTGTGTGGGCTATAAAGGGGATATGATCAAGCGCTATTTCATGGAGATGTGCTGGCAGAATAATGACATCACCGTGAACACCTTCTCGTGTCAGAACGTGGTTTATCATACCAAAAACAACGAAGACTGGAATGTAACCCTTGCCGACACAGGGCCTGAGTCCCAGACCGGACGGCGGGTGAAGCTTATAGAGCCCTATATCGACGGCGATACCTTTATGTTGACTTATGGCGACGGTTTGTCCGACGTGGACATACCCGAGCTTCTTAAGACCCATGAGGCCCAGGGGCGCGTGGCAACGATTACAGGGGTAAATCCCACATCTCCCTTCGGTATTGTAAAAATGGAGGATGGCGTGGTAACAGGCTTTCGCGAAAAGCCTGTACTGGATGACATTATTAACGGAGGGTTCATGGCCTTAAACCGCAAGATTTTTGACTATATTCCCGACATTAACTGTCCCTTTGAGCAGGAGCCGCTTCACCGGCTGGCCGAGGAGGGGCAGATAGCCGTACACTGGCATAAGGGCTTTTGGGCGGCAATGGATACCGGTAAGGATATTGAAAAAATGAATGAGCTTTGGAAAACGGGAGAAGCACCATGGAAAATTTGGAAATGATGTTTAGCGGCTTTTATAAAGGAAAAAAGGTGCTGGTTACCGGACATACAGGCTTTAAGGGCTCCTGGCTTTGCCGCTGGCTTCTTCTTCTTGGAGCCGAGGTGGCAGGCTTTTCCCTGGACCCTTATTCCCATAAGGATCATTTCATAATAGCCGATCTTCAAAATAAAATGCGGGATATGAGGGGAGATGTCCGTGATAAGGAAGTCCTGGGGGAGCTGTTTAAAAGCTTTCAGCCGGATTTGGTTTTTCACCTGGCTGCTCAGCCTCTGGTAAGGCTTTCCTATGCCATTCCGGATATTACCTTTGAAACCAATATCATGGGGACGGTTAATGTCCTGGAAAATAGCCGCCTTCAGGATTCGGTGAAGGCGGCAGTTATTGTAACCAGCGATAAATGCTATGAAAACAAGGAGCAAATCTGGGGCTACAGGGAATCGGATCCCATGGGGGGCTACGATCCCTACAGCTGTTCCAAGGGGTGTGCGGAGCTGGTTGCGTCGGCTTATGAACGCTCCTTTTTTACCGGAGGTGAAAAAGGTGTGGCAACTGTTCGGGCAGGCAATGTTATTGGAGGCGGCGACTGGTCCGCCGACCGGTTGGTGCCCGATTGTGTTCGTGCTCTCTTAAACAAGGAGCCGATTATTCTCCGGAATCCCCATGCGGTAAGGCCCTGGCAGCATGTGCTTGAGCCGCTGTACGGCTACCTCCTTCTTGGGGAGAGGCTCTTTAAGGAACCGAAAAAGTTCTCGGGTCCGTGGAACTTTGCCCCTAACCCAGAATCCCAGGTGCCGGTGGGAAAGCTTGCGGAAACCCTGGTCAGCCTGTGGGGAAGCGGAGAAGTTGTTGACAAATCGGATCCTCACGCCGTCCATGAGGCCTCACTTCTCACTCTGGACTTTACCAAGGCCAGGTTTCTTCTTGGCTGGACGCCGGTTTTGAAGCTGGAGGATGCGCTGTCCTTTACGCTGGACTGGTATAAGCACTACAACGGGCCGGAAGGAAAGGAATTAAGCGCCCTTCAAATAGCCCGATATGCCGACTTGCGGGAAAGGAGCTTTTTATGAAGCTTTCCGACTATGTAGTACAGTTTTTAATACGTCAGCAAGTGAGTCATGTCTTCGGTTACCAGGGAGGTGCCGTAACCCATCTGGTGGACTCTCTTTTCAGGTATTCTGAAAATATTCGGTTTATCGGCTGCTGCCATGAGCAGGCAGCCGCTTTTGCAGCCGAGGGGTATGCCCGGGCGGGAGAGAAGCTGGGAGTGGCTCTGGCCACCAGCGGGCCGGGGGCTACCAATTTAATTACAGGTATCGGCAGTGCCTATTTTGACTCCATTCCCTGCCTTTATCTTACCGGGCAGGTGAATACCTATGAGTACAAGGGAGAGCTTGCCATTCGTCAAAGGGGCTTTCAGGAAACCGACATTGTCAGCATTGTGAAACCAATCACAAAGTATGCCCTGCGCATTACTGATCCCGGCAGAATCCGGCTGGAGCTTGAAAGGGCTGTACATACGGCTTTATCCGGCAGACCCGGTCCGGTGCTCCTGGATTTGCCCATGGATATCCAGCGTGCGGAGATAGACGAACAACAGCTCACAGGCTGGGAGGGCAATAAGGAGCCGATTTATGATGCTCTTTCTGAAAAGGTCCTGGACAATACTTTGAGGCTTTTGGAGTTAAGCTCAAGGCCCGTTATACTGGTCGGGGGCGGGGTCAGGCTATCCCGGGCTTCTGCAGTATTAAACCGTATATCAGCCAGGCTTTCCATTCCGGTTGTCACATCCCTTATGGGCAGGGATGGGGTGGATAACAGCCTTAAAGGCTATGTGGGAATGATTGGTGCCTACGGCAACCGCTATGCCAATCTTACGCTGGCAAACAGCGATTTTCTTCTTGTTTTGGGCTCCAGGCTGGATACAAGGCAGACGGGAACCCTGCCTGAAACCTTTGCCAGAGATGCCCGTATTGTGCGGGTGGATATTGATGCCGAGGAATTGTCTCGAAAAATAAGACCGGAGGAGCAGGGAGTTCTGGCTCCGGTTAAGGAATTTCTTGAGGCTCTGGAAGAACGGATGGATGTGTGGGAAGGCCTTTGGAACCATCCTGTAAGGACGGATAGCTGGAACAGCTGGCTTATAAGAGTTCAGGAATACAAGCAGAGCTATCCCACTGAAAAGGCCGGCGCGTTTTCGGATCCTAATTTTGTCGTAGGCGAATTAGGCATTCTTGCAGGCAAGGGGGAGCTTTTCTGCCTGGATGTGGGCCAAAATCAGATGTGGGCGGCTCAGTCCCTGAATCTGTCTGAGGGCGGACGGTTATTAACCTCCGGCGGTATGGGCTCCATGGGCTTTTCCCTGCCCTGTGCCATAGGAGCCTACTATGCAGGAGGAAGAAGCAGGGTTTTTGCCCTGTGCGGAGACGGCGGAGTTCAAATGAACATACAGGAGCTTGCCTTAATTAAGAAAAACCGGCTCCCCATAAAGATTATTGTATTGAATAATCAGAGTTTGGGGATGATCCGTCATTTTCAGGAAATGTACTTTGATTCCCGCTTCTGCGCTACGGTAGAGGATTACGCATTGCCGGATTTTTGTGCCGTTGCCCGGGGCTACGGGATTGAAAGCCGCAGGGTATCCGGCTTTTCTGAGCTTCATAACGCCAAAGAGCTTCTGGAAAATGGGGAACCTGTTCTTATTGAAATCATGCTTCCGGAAAAAACCTATGTTCTGCCCAAGCTCCCGGTGAATCACCCCATTGAGGCACAGGACCCGCCTCTGTCATTAATGGAAATTGAAAAGGTTATGGTGGTTAAGCCTCTTGAGCAGGATGCTAAAACAATGAATTTCCGTCAGCTTGTGAAGGAAACACTGGACAAAATGAAGCGCCATAGTGCAAAAGAAGCCCTTTTATGCCTTCCGGTTCTGGATGACAGGGGAGAGCTTGCCGGCTTTTTAAGGCCCATAACCTGGGACTATCGGGATACCATGGAGGGGCTTGGTGAGCTATTATCACGGTGGCGCAATGAAAACCCCCTTCTTTCAGCTTCCCCCTTTAAAGCCACGGCGGAGGGGACGGAGGCCTGGCTGGATAAACAGGTGCTCGCAAGAGAGGACAGGATTTTATTCCTGATTTCAGAGAAAAACGGACGCTTGGTGGGTCATATCGGCTTTTCAAGCTTTAATTACGAGGAAAAGGGCTGCGAGGTGGACGCAGTTTTGCGCGGTGAGAAGAATGGCTGTCCCGGCATCATGACCCATTCCTTAAAAGCACTTATTCGATGGGGGCTTGATGCTTTGAAGCTTGAGAAAATAAGCCTTCGGGTACTGTCCCATAACCTGCATGCCATTCGCTTTTATGAGAAAAACGGTTTTAATGTGACGGAGGAGGGCCTGCCCGCCGGATTGCTAAACAGCATTCCCGTGTTTTTTACGGCCATGGTACTGGACTTGGAGGGATGGAAGCAAAAGGAAATGGATAAGGCCCTGAGTGAGGCGGAAAAAGAGGAAGATAGGACCAATACTGAAAGTGAGGAAACCAACAATGGAATTTATACCGGGAAGTCGAATTAAAGGACTTTCACGCTCAGAAATAAGGATTATGTCTGTTGAATGTGAGAAAAAAGGCGGTATTAACCTGTCCCAGGGAGTATGCGATATGCCCCTTCCCGATTTGCTGGCCCGGGAAGCCAAGGGGGCCATTGATGCGGGAGAAAATCACTATACCCGTTTTGACGGTCTGGAGGAGCTCCGCCATGGTGTGGCACGAAAGCTTCTTCATTATAATAAAATCAAGAGGGATCCCGAAAAGGAAATTATTGTAACCGCGGGCTCCACCGGTGCTTTTTACTGTGCCTGTCTGGCTCTTTTAAATCCGGGGGACGAGGTTATTCTCTTCGAGCCTTACTATGGGTATCATGAATACACCCTGCTGGCACTGGATCTTGTTCCCGTGTTTGTGCGGCTTAATCCGCCAAACTGGAGCTTTGACCCGGAGGAGCTGGAGCAAAAAATAAGCTCCCGCACCCGGGGCATTATGATTAATACGCCTGCCAATCCTTCAGGCAAGGTGTTCAGCCAAAAAGAGCTGGAGCTTCTTTTGGAGCTGGGGAGGCGGCATAACCTTTACCTGTTCACAGACGAAATTTATGAGTACATGGTATACGACGGCAAGTCCCATATAAGCCCCGGTGCTTTGGAAACAGAGGAAGACCGGGTGATTACCGTGTCCGGCTATTCCAAAACCTTCAGCATTACGGGCTGGCGTATCGGCTATTGCGCTTGTCGTGAGGAGCTGGCCGTACCCATTGGCTGCGCAAGCGATCTGGTGTATGTTTGCGCTCCGTCGCCGCTGCAGCTTGGTGTGGCCAATGCCATCGGAAGATTGCCGGACAGCTATTATGAGGGTCTTTGCCAAAGCTATGAGAAAAAAAGAAACAGAGTGTGTGAAGCGCTGGAAGAGGCCGGTCTTTCACCCTATATCCCTCAGGGAGCCTATTATGTGCTTTTCAATACGGAAAGGCTTAAAGGCGATACGGCAAAGGAGAAGGCCATGCAGCTTCTGGATAAGACCGGTGTGGCCGTTGTGCCGGGCTCTGCCTTTTACAGCGGGCAGGGAGGGGAAAACCTGGCACGGCTGTGTTTTGCCAAGGAGGATGGAATTCTCGAGGAGGCCTGTGAGCGTTTTATGAAGCTAAAGTGAAATAACTCCATTTGAAAGGATTGGAATATGCCATGAATAAAAAGATCAGCTTTGCCGGGCCGTCCATTACGGAAAAGGAAGTTTCCAATGTTCTGGATGCCGTTAAAAACGGCTGGTATGAGAACTATGACGGTTATGTCAGAAAACTGGAAAGTGCTTTTTC
>JAFADM010000270.1 GCA_023424865.1 Bacillota bacterium
TCCATTGAGGATCTTAAAATGAAGTCAGGCATCTCCAAGGCGGTCATTGAAATTATGGAGGTCCACGGCTGCCTTAAGGGCATGGATGCCAGCAGCCAGCTGACACTGTTTTGATTATGGCGGATAATAAGGCGCCGGACCATTTAAGGGGAGCAGCTGAAATGCGACAGGAAACAACACATCCTAATGGGTTATTGAAATGTGATTCTACTTCAAAACAGAGGGTGAAACCCGAAGCTTTTCGAAGTTTTTAAGTGGAATCAAGTGGAATGGAATGGAATTAGGCGTAATTAAGTATAATTAAGTAAGGTTAAGTAAAATTAAGTAAAGTTAAGTAGAATTAAGTAAAATTAAGTAGAATTAAGTGTGAAGGGAGAAAGTTAAATGGAATACATTGAAAAGCTAAATGCTACCGTAGCGTATCTTAAGCAGACGGTAAGCTTTGTGCCTGAAATCGCCATCATCCTGGGATCCGGTTTGGGTCGCCTTGCTGATTTTATTGAGGATAAGCAGGAGGTGGCCTATGAGGAGATTCCCCATTTCCCCCGCACTACGGTTGTTGGCCATGAGGGCAAGCTCATTTTCGGCACCCTTAAGGGCCGTAAGATTGTGGCTATGAAAGGCCGCTTTCATTACTATGAAGGCCATGCCATGGATGTGGTGGTTTATCCTATCCGAGTGTTTAAAAAGCTGGGCATTGACAACCTCATTGTGACCAATGCCGCCGGCGGAGTGAATTTTGATTTTAAACCCGGTGATCTTATGGCCATTACGGACCAGATAAGTCTTTTCAGTGAAAACCCCCTGCGGGGTGAAAATCTTGACGAGCTGGGCCCCCGCTTTCCCGATATGTCGGCGGCTTACGACAAAAGTCTTGTTAAGCACGCTCTTTCCTCAGCCAAGCTTGTTGGTGTGGATTTAAAGACAGGTATTTATTCCTACTGCAAAGGGCCTTCCTTTGAATCTCCTGCGGAAATTCGTGCATTAAGGCTACTTGGGGCCGATGCGGTGGGCATGTCCACTGTTCCCGAGGTCATTGTTGCCCGCCATATGGGCATGAAGGTGCTGGGTATTTCCTGCATTACCAATATGGCTGCTGGAATTCTTGATCAGCCCCTTAACCATGAAGAGGTTATTGAAACCGGTAAAAGCGTGGAACAAAAATTCTCAGGCCTTGTGGGTAAAATCGTGGAAACCTGGCCGGCCTGACAAAAAAAGCATCTATTAGACATGCCCCTCTTCTTTCCTTACTATGGAAAGGAGGAGGGGCATTGTTTTTATGGCAGGAGAACGCCCGGAGGAAAGCTTTTATACAAGGATGCACCCCTTTTCATACCCTGATAATAAAGGGCTGGAAAAAGGTGATTTTCACCTTATCCAGCCCTTTCTCTCTGTCCGCCTTCTATTTTCTGGTTTTTACCCACTCATCATACTGCTTCTGTATTTCCGCGATGATGGAGTCATTGCCAGCCAGAGTCGCCTTTTCTCTAAGTTCAACCAATGTTTTGTCCACATCGTCAAGCCCGTTTGAAAGAATGGGGGTGTATTGCTTTCCTATCGCCGCGATCTGGGCGATTTCGTTCTGTATGTTGGTTCTGTCGATGACAAAGCCCATAAGGGGATCCGGTGTGGCCTCATCATTGTATTTTTTAGTTAGCTCCCAAATGTTCTCCTCATGACCGGGCAGAAGGTAAGACTGGAAGGTATTGCCCAATACCCAGCCACTGAAGGTGTAGGCATCAGATTTAGGCTGGATGCGATTTTCGGACACCATATCGTAATCCTGCCCTTCAAGTCCATAGCACAGCGTATTAAACAACTCGGGATTGGTGTTCACAATTTCCAGAAGAGCCACTGCTCTTTCGGGGTTTTTAGAGGTCTGGCTGACGGCGTTAAGGGTTGAAAGAATGGAGCCCTGGCCTGTTACCCTTTCAGAGGTGGGAAGCTGGACAACCTCGTAGCCGAAGGTGGCTTTTACCTCAACCTCATTTCCCGGCTTCTGACGGGAATACCAGGCAAAAAGCTGACCGGCTTTTTTTAAGGGGGTGGTATCCTTAAGCGTGGCCACATCGGAAGGGAAGAAGCCCTTTAAATACCATTCGCGTTTAACTTTGGAAGTCTCCTCCTGATAGGCTGTGTACCATTTGTTTAATACCTTGCCCTCCTTCAGATCCAGAATGTAGGGACTCAAATCAAAATTGGTAAAGCCGTCTCTGGGATCCTGGGTGAATCCGATATTTCCGCTTTCCAGAGGAATGATGTCAGGCTCGTTGTCCTTAACGGTCTGTAAAATGGGCGTAAGGTCATATAAGGTTTTCACGGTACTTAAATCGATCTTGTATTTGTCAAGCAGCTCTTTTTTTAGCAGGAGGCCGCCCTGTCCGTACATAAGCTGATAATTGGGCACTCCGTAAATTTGCCCGTTCACACCGGCTCCGTCCCAAATGTATTGGGGAAGGACAGCCTTGAGATCCGGGAAATTCTCCAGAAGGTCATTTAAGGGGATGTAGGCGCCCTTGTTGACATTGCTTAAGTAATTGTTGCTCCAGTTGGAGGTCCAGGCCAGGTCGTATTCCTCGCCGCTGTTCATAATCATCTGGAGCTTGGTGTCGTAGTCGCCGGGGCTGATAAAGCTGAATTCCACAGTGGCATTGATTTCGTCCTTTATAAGCTCATTGGCTCTGGCCAGGACTGATTGGGAGTTAACAGGCGTATCTCCCCATAAATACCAGAGTAATTCCACTTCCTTTGAAGTATCAATGCCGGTTTTTTCCGAAGCCGCCGGCTGGGACGGGGAAGATGAGGCGGAAGCAGAGGAAGAAGGGCTTCCGCCCGGGGATGTATTGGGTGAGGCAGGCTCCGTATTACCGCAGGCAGTGGCGGTGGATAAAAGGAGTAAGCCTGAAAGGATGACGCTTGTTAGTCGGATTTTTTTATTCATGGACAGTTCCTCCTTCGAGTTGTTGAAATCCTGATTTATTGGAAAAATAAGTAGTAAGCTGCAGCTCTTATATAAAACGGCTATACCGGTTAACCGCTTTAATCCGGGGGTTTACCCTTTTATTGAACCTACGGTAAGCCCTTTTGTAAAGTACTTTTGGAAAAAGGGGAAAATAAGAAGGATGGGGCCGATGGCCAGAATGCACATAGCCATACGCATGCTTTCCGTGGGAAGCCTTGCAAGCTGGGCTGAATCCACCACACCCACACCCATCATGGCGTTTTTAAGAATGGTATCCGCGCTTCGGAGCATCACCTGGAGCAGGTACTGCAAGGGGTAAAGCTTCTGCTTGCTGATGTAAAGAAGGGCGGGATACCAGGAGTTCCAGCCGTTAAGAAGCTGGAAAAGTCCCACTGTTGCAAGGACGGGCTTGGAAAGGGGCAGAATGATTCCCGCATAGACACGGAATTCGTTGGCTCCGTCAATAACCGCCGATTCCACCAGGGCCTTTGGAATCTGCTGAAAAAAGGTGCGCATGAGAAACAGGTACCACACATTTCCTAAAAGAGGCAGAATAAGTGCGGCGTAAGTATTTTTTAGCCCCATGTACCGGGTCATGAGGATGTAAACCGGAACCAGGCCCCCGTTGAAAAGCATGGTGAAAAACAGGTAGAAGGTAATGCCGCCGCGGTATTTAAAGTCCGTACGCGACAGTGAATAGGCGCACATGGAGGTCATAAGGAGATAGAGCAGGGTACTAATCAAGGTGGTAAGCACCGTGACCTTATAGGATTCCAGAATGACCTGGGGCTGCCTGAAGATATATTCATAGGCGGTAAGGGATACCTCACGGGGAAAAAGGGAGTAGCCGTATTTCTGGATTGCGGCTTCACTGGAAAAGGAAATGGAGATAATGGCAATAAGGGGAATAATGAAGGCCGCCATCATGGAAAGAAAAAGGGTGTGTATAAGAAAATGAGACAGAAAATAGCTTTTTTTGTTTATGACGGACATGCTGCCGCCTCCTTTACGCGGGAGTCTTATGCTTTTTTCGGAAACGATAAGCCTTAGAAAAGCGCGTTATCCGAATTGTATTTTTTAACGATAAGGTTGCTCACAACCACGAGCACAAAGCCCACAACGGACTTGTAAAGGCTCGCCGCGCTGGACATGCCGATGTTTCCGGTCTGGGCCAGGGCGCGGTAAACATAGGTGTCCAAAACGTCTGTGGTTTTATAAAGCATGGGTGAGTCCATGGGAAGCTGGTAAAACAATCCGAAATCCGCACTGAATATATGGCCGATGTTTAAAATGGTCATCATGGTAATAAGGGGGTAAAGGGAGGGGAGGGTAATGTACCGTGCAATTTGAGGCTTGTTGGCGCCCTCGATGGAGGCCGCTTCAATGTATTCCTTATCAAGGCCCATTAAACTTGCGTAGTACAGGAGAACACCGCCCCCCAATCCCTTCCACAGGTTGGCCAGGGGCATGATGACATACCAGGGCTCCGGGAGGCTGTACCAGTCCAAAGGGGCATTCCCAAAAGTGGACAGCAGCTGGTTGAGCATGCCGGAGCGGGGATTTAAAAAAGCGTAGGCCATGTATGCCACCACCACCCAGGACAAAAGGCTTGGGATGAACATAGTGGTTTGATAGAATTTAAGGAAAAAACGGGAACTGATTTCATAGAGCAGAATAGAAAAAAAGACGGAAAAAATAAGGTTGATAACAATAAAAAGAGCATTATACCCTACGGTGTTAACGGTAATGGTCATGGCGTCGGGAGAGGTGAAAAAGAATTTGAAATTGCTAAGGCCTATCCATTTGCTTCCGAAGAGCCCGTCCCTGTAGTTGAATTGCTTAAATGCCACCACTGCGCCTGCCATGGGGATATAGGAAAAGATAAAGATATAAATCAGCATGGGTAAGGTTAATACCAGCAGCATGCTGTTTTTCTTAAAGCCTGTTTTTCTCAACCCTGCCGCCCAGGGGATTGCCATAACCCTTGCTGTCTTTGCTTGTGGAATTGCCATTGTTGTTCTGTTCGCCTCCTTAAATTTGTAACATTCGGGGGCCGGCAGCCTTCCTGGCTACTGCTGCCGGCCGAGTGGTCCGGCCACCTTCATTATCCGGCAGCACTCCTTTTCGTGTAAACTTTAAAAAGGCTGAAATCCTCTAAACAGGCACTTTGAAAAGCGAGTGACACTCAAAAGCCGTACTATAAAATTTGAGAATAACTCTAAAAATCAGGCTTCAGCTTGCTTTTGGGTCAGGCTTCTTGTAGTATGAAGGTGTTCATTTTTGACAGGCAGACAGGAAAACGGAGTTGTGTTATGAAATTCATGGAGAAGCGCAAGGACAGAACCTATTTCTACACACTGCTTACCCGCATGATATCCATAGTCTTTATTTCGCTTTTAGTTATGTCCATATCCTTTTATTTCAGCTTTAAAAGTCTCACGCTGGATTATGTCTACAAATCCCACCTTAACGCTTTAATTAATGTCAGAAGCAATGTCAATCAGATTACGGGTTACGTAAAAACCCTTGCGGTTTCCCTCTTTAACAGCACCGACATTAAAAGGCTCATGTATGATCCCAAGCCCCGCATTACTTACGAGCTTGAGAGTATACGCAATATTGAAAATGTCTTAAACAGCACGCCCTTTCTTCAATCCATTGAAATTAGCAATCCTGCTGCGGAAGGGGCTTATTACATAGGAACAAAATATCAGGTCATTTCCACTGAGGATGATCTGTTTGACAGGGATTTTGTCCTTTTGGCCCACAAAGAAGGACTTAATATTTCCACTCCCATTGCCAGAAGAATTCCGGTGTCCTATTACACGGATGAAAAGGCGGATGTTCTGAGTTATTTTGTATCGGAATCGGTAGGGGGAGATAAAGGAATTAAAAGGACACTGGCTGTTAATGTAAATATTGGGTGGATATTCAATGATTGGGAGAACGATGCCGACGGTATTTATACAGGTGAGACCTACCTGCTTGACAAAGCCGATATGGTGGTAGCTTCCAGCCGGAGGAGCACCTTTTTAGAGGATTTCTCCTCCCGGGATTTTATTCGTACTATAAAAGAGAGGGAAGAGGAAAACGGCTTTTTTATTTCGGGCAAAGGAAGTGAAAAAGCTCTGGTTACGTATACACGTATGGAGGATGAGGGGTACCTTCTTATAAACGCTATTCCTTACCGGTATATTGCCCAGTCTGTCCTGCGCCTTAAGGGGATGACTTTTGTAATAAGCTTTATGGTTATTGTTCTGGGGATTCTCATTTCCTTTGCCTTATCCAAGAAGTTGTACTCTCCGGTGAATTCCCTTTTGGGCAAGGCAGCTCAGCTTTCAGAGGCAGTAAGGGTTCAAATAACGAGTTTGATTATATCGGCTCCTCCATTGCCACCGCAGCCGAAAAAATTAACCGGCTTCAGTATTTTGAAAGGCAGAGCTTGGAGCTTTCGAAACAGGATTTTTTAAAATCCCTTCTCTCCCATGAAGCCGACCGGGAGGCGGCCGGTGATGCCGTAAGGCGGTACGGGCTGTCAATGGATCCCTCTGGAGACATTCTGGTGATAATGTTTAAAATAGACCGTTACCGCAGCTTTGCCCACGTCAATGGCGAGAAGGACCGGGATGTTTTGAAATACGGCTTTTGCAATTTGATAAAGGAGATGCTCTGTGAGAAATCTCAATGTGAAGTTTTTGATGTAAGGGAGGACACTCTGGCAGCTATTGTAAGTGCAAAGGGGGATGAGGACACCGCCTGTTCTGTGGTTCTGCCCCTTGTAGAGGAAGCTCTAAAGCTCATCCGCAAGTATTTTAACGTTAGTCTGTCAGCACTTTTAAGTCCTATGGGTTCGGGAGTGGAGGCAATCGTCGGCCTCAATAAAACTCTGGCCGGCGCAGGCGCCTTTCGGATGATTTACGGCCATGGCTGCGTTAAAACAGCAAAGGATCTCAAAGAGCGCAATGCGGTAGGGCAGGATATACTGGACTTAAATATTCAGGCTGTTTTGGATGCGCTGAAGCTGGGCAGCTTGGACAAGCTTTTTGCTGCCTACGAGGCGGTGGAAGAAAAGCTTTACAAGGCGGAGCTGGCCAATATTCCTGTTTCCATATCCTATCTTGCCTCCATGGTATTCAATACGGCCGCGCTTATAGAGAAAAACGGAAATATCAGTCTGGAAGCCGATTATCCGGCTTTCAGCGAAACGCTGGCAGGACTTGAAACTCTTGAGGAAGTCAAGGAGGCTTATTTTCAGCTCTTTCGTTATATTGTGGAAAGGCTGACCTGCTTTAGAAGCAATCGGAGCCTCTCTGTTTACCATTCCGTAATGAATTATATTTCAAGGCATTACCTGTCTGCGGACATAAATACCAATGCCCTTTCCAGGGCCTTCAATCTTACCCCGGCCTATCTCAACCGCATCTTCAAGGAACAGCATGCCGTGTCCATACCCGAATACCTTGCACGTCTGAAAATCGATAAAGCCTGCGACTATCTTAAAAATACCGGCCTTTCGGTGGAGGATATTATTAAAAAGGTAGGATGGGACAATAAAAACTACTTTTTTACCGTATTTAAAAAACATACCGGTGTTACTCCCACGGAGTACAGGCAGAGGGAAAGAACCCTATAGAAACCCTATAGGCCTTATAGAGGGGGTATAGGCACGTGATTGTAAAGGCTGTCCTTATATGCTAAAATGGAAAAAAATGCAGAGGAGCGGATTATGCAAAAAGCAAGGCAATATACGGAATACCTTGATGTACTCCGGGTCCTGTCCATGTTTTCAGTTCTGTTCCTACATACGGCTGCAGGAAGCTTAAGAGGTGCTTTTACGTCACCTGTATGGCATACTGCCAATATTCTTACCGGCTTTATGAGTACCAGCGTACCGCTCTTTTTTATGATCTCCGGAGCCTTGATTTTAAACAGTGAAAAAACCGCGTCCCTGGAATTCACCTGGAAAAAGCGTATGCCCAAGCTGGTGTTGCCGTTTTTGTTCTGGTCTTTTGTGGCCATAGCCTATTTTTTTGTTATGGATTATCGGACCAAAGGGGTTTTTGACATAACGCTCATTACCGGCAAGCTTAAAAACATATTGGGCCAGCCCGCAACAGTGCATCTCTGGTTCATGTATGCACTCATTCCTCTTTACATGATCTCACCCCTTCTTAAAAAGCTTGCAGATGCACTGGATAAAAAACTTGCGATTTATCTCATGGTTCTTTGGTTTGGCGCAAGCTCACTTCTGCCAACTCTTGCAGGCCTGGCACCTGCTCGGTTTCAGCCTCTTTTTGCAGCGAATCCCAGCTATAATCTCCATTTTCTTGGGGGCTATATCGGTTATTTCTTTTTAGGCTATTACCTTTTTCAGTACGACAAAAAGGTTTCTCTGAAGATCCTGACAGCCGTGATTGTGGCCGATGGGGGAGCCATTGCTCTGGGAACCTGGTGGAAAACTCAGGCCCTGGGTGAATATTCGGAGGCTTTTAAAAGCTATGGGAGAGTGTTTGTGCTCCTATTATCGGCAGCGCTGTTTCTTACCGCCAAGGAGCTTTTGACCAGGCATCCTCTGACAAAAGGCGCATCCTTCCTTGTTCGTCTATTATCCGGCGCATCCTTTGGCGTATACCTGGTACATAATCTTATTGTTCATTTTATATCCAGGGACGGAAGCCTGTCGCCCGCCCTTTCCCTTGGAAAGCTTGCAGCTGCCTGGATAATCGTTTTTGCTTTATCCTTTTTAATAATCTTTTTAGGTTCCTGCATAAAGCCCCTGTGCTTTATGGCAACGGGGCTTGACTACAAGACCGCCTGTGAGAGCCTTAATCACCATTATCTACTTAAATTGTTTAAAAAGAGAAAATCCCAGGGCAAGGAAAATCAGGCTGCCTGAAAAATGAAGTGCGTCATAAACCCGGTTGAGCGCAGCCTTCGTTTTGGTATATAATGATAGAGTATGATAGTTAAGCCTTCCCGGCATGTTAATTAAGCCCGGTATGGGAGGCTTTTGTGAATAAAAACCGGAGGATGTTTATGCAAAGTAAAATACGTGATATAGGCCTGGCAGAATCGGGCAGGCAGAAAATTGAATGGGTGAAGCGCAATATGCCCATTCTTGCGGGGCTTGAAGAGGAATTCAGCAGAACACGCCCTTTTGAAGGCGTTAAAATTACCCTGTCCGTTCATCTGGAAGCCAAAACAGCCTACCTTTCAAAGGTATTGGCCGCAGGCGGAGCTAAGATGGCGGTTACGGGAAGCAATCCTCTTTCAACTCAGGATGATGTATGCGCAGGGCTTGTGGCCGACGGGCTTCAGGTTTATGCCTGGTACAATTCAACCCCCGAGGAATATGAAGCCCATATCACGGAAGCCCTGTCCCAGGGCCCCAATATCATTATTGACGACGGCGGCGATCTCATTCACGCCCTTCATACAAAGCTTGCCCATCTTCTTCCCCAGGTGTGGGGCGGCTGTGAGGAAACCACTACAGGTATTGTCAGATTAAAAGCCATGGAAAAGCAGGGGGTTTTGAAAATTCCCATGATGGCGGTTAACGACGCCCAGTGCAAGCATCTTTTCGACAACCGGTACGGTACGGGCCAGTCGGTGTTTGACGGTATTGACCGCACCACCAACCTCATCGTAGCCGGAAAGACCGTGGTTGTAGTCGGCTATGGCTGGTGCGGCAAGGGGGTGGCCATGCGGGCCAAAGGCCTGGGTGCCAATGTTATTGTCACCGAGGTGGATCCTGTGAAGGCCATTGAAGCGGTTATGGACGGATTTGCCGTTAAGACCATGGACCAGGCGGCGGGTCTGGGTGACATTTTCATTACCGTTACAGGCTGTGATCGTGTTATCTACGGCGACCACTTTAAAAAGATGAAGAATGGGGCCGTAATGTGCAACGCGGGCCATTTTGATGTGGAAATCTGCATCCCTGAGCTCAGGG
>JAFADM010000273.1 GCA_023424865.1 Bacillota bacterium
CTGTAACGATGCCAATCATTGCGCCATCCGAATCAATGAGCCTTACCTCTTTGTCCCGAATTTGTGAATTGATCTGAACATGATCCTTGCTAATAGAGAACACCTCCGCAAAATTAAAATAATTTCCTTGAAACTCCGGTAATGCTTTGTCAGCCTTTTTACTACAGGCAATAAAAAAACAGGCAAAGCAATTTCACCTGTTAATCAACATACGAATCCCATAATAAAGGAACGTTATTGACCCGTCAGCCTGGCTGAACAAGGTGAGAAGCCGTTGCTTCTGCTTTATTTACCTCATATACTATACACTGGCGGGAGAATAATGTCAATACAAAATGCAATTTCGATTCGGAAAATGAAAGAGAGAGCGCTGCGTAATAGTGGATTTATGCCTGCCGCTCAATTAATTTATATTCCGAATTGTAGAAATACAATTCTGCAATTGTGCAATTATACTTTTATATCTTTATTAAGTTAACGAACATAATACCAAATACCGCTTTAGCTTGCCTATTTAAGTAAATTAGTCATACTTTTCAAGCTTACGCCCAGGGTTGAAACGTTGTGAAGCATGGCCGAGGCTGAAGGCGTAATAACACCGAGCAGTCCAAGTAGAATCAGTCCGGCGTTGAACAGCATAATAAAGCTGTAATTGGCTGAAATACGGCGCATTAATCCATCACTCAACCTTTTTAGTATAACCAGCTCGTATAAATTATCGGCGGATATTGTAATGTCTGAAATTTCCCGGGCAAGAGCCGCGCCCTCCCTCATGGCGATTCCGGCATTGGACGCAGACAGGGCAGGCGAATCATTAATTCCATCCCCTATCATTACAACCGTACGATTAGCTGCCCTTTCCGATTCCACAAAGCGGGCTTTATCCTCCGGCAGAACCTCCGCGTAGAAAACTTTTATTCCTACCTTTTCGGCAACCGCCCTGGCTGTTCGTTCATTATCCCCGGTCATCATGACGATTTTTTCTATCCCGAGACGGTTAAGCGCTTCGATAACCTCTTCTGCCTCCGGCCGAAGGGGATCGCTTATGAGGATTACCCCGGCAAGCTCACCACCTGCGGCAAGATACAGATGAGAGTATTCAGGAGGAAGCGCGTCAAATTTATGCTTCTCACCTTCGGGTATGTCCACGCCCTCATCCTCGAAAACAAAATGATGACTTCCGATGATAACCTTTTCGCCCTCAATGGTACTTGATATGCCGTGGGCAACAACATACTCCACCCGGGCATGCATTTCACTGTGAGAAATATTCTTATTTATGGCTTCCCGGACTACGGCATTAGCCATGGAATGAGGGTAATGCTCCTCAAGGCACGCTGCGATGCGGAGAACATCGTCCGCCTGTCTGCCGCCGAAGGGAACCACCCTTTCAACTGCCGGGCACGCGATTGTAAGCGTCCCTGTTTTATCAAAAACAAGGGTATCGGCTTTTGACACAGCCTCCAAATAAGCGCCTCCCTTTACGGTTATGCCGTGCTCTCCCGCTTCACGCATGGCTGAGAGCACAGAAAGAGGCATGGAAAGCTTTAAGGCACATGAAAAATCAACCATGAGTATGGATAAAGCCTTCTCGAGGCTGCTTGTAAAGAGGAATGCGGCCGCCGTACCGATAAGGCTGAAGGGCACCAGACTTTTGGCCAGGGACAGAGCCCTGTTTTCCGCAGACGACTTAAGCCTTTCGGAATTTTCAATCATCGTAACAATCTTATCATAGCGGTTTGCACCGCTTAGCTTTTCAACCCGGATAACACACTGGCCTGTTTCCACAACTGTGCCCGCATAGACATACGCGCCTTCACGTTTCTCCTTGGATAAGGGTTCTCCCGTCAGCGCCGACTGATTCACCATGGCTTCGCCGGATATCACAACGCCGTCCAGGGGTATAAGGTTCCCGGCACGGACACTGACAGGATCTCCCACATTAATATCCATAATGGGCACCTGGAGCTCTTCTCCATCCCTTATAGTCCACACCTTATCTACGTTCAAAGCCATGCTTCTGGCCAAATCGTCTACTGATTTTTTGTGAGTCCACTCCTCGAGGAGCTCCCCCATGCCAAGAAGGAACATGACGGAGCCTGCCGTATCATAATTTCCACGGAGAAGGGATACAAAAATGGCCGCGGCATCAAGCACCTCAATTTCGAGTTTTCCTCTAAGAAGGCACTTAAGGCCTTTAAGCACATAGCGGATTCCTTTTATTACGGTAAGAAAGGTATTTAACGGCGCAGGAATGAAAAGCTTCCTCACAAAACGCATCATTACCATTTTAAAGAACATTTCCTGATAGCGCCGGTTCAGCTCCCTGCCCGAATGACAGGTTATCAGGGAAGCAGCCTTTTCCTTATTGAAGCAAAAGGTACTTAAGGCTTTTATAACGGTATCGCGCTTTGTATCATAATGGACAACCGCATTGCAGGTGCGTTCGTATACAACCGCTTTAGTTACGCCTTCAATTTGGCCCAAATAGTCGGCCAGGCTATCAGCCTGCCACAAAGTCATAGACCTCTTTATAATATGAACGCGGATACGTCCCTTGCTTTCATGAATAATTTCACACTTCAAGCCAACACCACCTTATTGTTCGATTGCAAAAAAGCCGCTCCTGAGAGCGGCCTGAAATAACCTTGCATAACTGCCTATACGGCAGCCGATTCATCCTCAATAACATCCGTTTTGTTTTCGGCATAGTATTTTTCGTTAATAGCTTTAGCATCCGCCAGGATATCGCCGCAATTCTCCTGCACGCTTGAAACGGTTTTAAGAACGCTGTCCTTGGCTCTCAGTACCGCAGCGGCAGTATGAGCGTAAACCTTCTTAGCATCTTTGCTGCTTAACACCTTGACGCCGGCAGAACCAAAAAGAAGACCCGCTGCAAAAACACCTAATTTTCTCCACACGAACATAGTCGAACAACCTCCCGCTTTATTCTGTTTATGCATTTGACTTTACAATATTTTTACAAATACTATCACAAAGTTTTACAGGGTGCAACATAAATCGACAAGGAATCGAGCCATTTTTAAGATTTTAATTTAGCTGCTCCTGGAGGCTCTTTCCGGTTAGCTTCACATAATCCACCTTCCAGAGGCCACCTTCTCTGGCAAGATTAATAATACCTGTCTGATAAACATAAGCGCCATCACCGGCCCCATCCACCCTAATCACCACATTGAAGGTACCGGAATAGGCATTGGGGCTGCTGCCGGCCTTTAAATCCTTAATTTCCACTTTATCCACGGTAAAGCTCTTTCCCGAGGCTAAGGAGGCCTCGTAAGCAAGGGTAGGCAGACGATTTGTCACTATCTGTTCTAAAGCTTTTGAAGTAAGTATAGCGGAATAGGGTTCCATAAGCTTGTCAATAGCGTTCTGCACTTCTGATTCGGAGGCGTTTACAAAGGCCTCATAATTCGCTTCCTCATTCAGGGAATAAAGGCTTGTGAGAAACCGTTGGGCCACACCGGCATCAGGCATGCGGGAAGCTGTCATTATCAAGAAGGAAGCAACCGCAAGACATAGCATCGCTGCAAGAAGGACTAAAACCTTTTTCTTCATTGCCATTTCTCCTTATCTTCCCTCAATTCAGAAATCTGAAAACGGATAGGTAAGCGCAACGGAGCAAATTAGGATTACGAATTGAAGGTATCTTCAAACTTAATGACCTTCTCCTCCGGGAGTCCTTCTTAACTGATATGCCAATGGAAGATCTGACATTCCTCCTTATTTTAGCCTATTTTTGTATTTTTGTGAACCCAATCCGTTTTAAATAGCAGGGTAAAGAACAGGGGGTGTCCCTGCCCTATTCCTCGGACTTTTCTTCGCTTATACTCTTCACCGCTTTGGCAAGATGTTCCGCCACTATCTGTTCACGGTAATTGCCCGGTGTGAGCCCCGTATGCGCCTTGAAGGTTCTAATAAAATTCTGGACATTTTTGTAGCCGCATTTTTCACATATCCTGTTGATGGGAAGCTTTCCGTTTTTAAGAAGAGAAATGGCTTTTTCCATACGAAGCCGGGTCACATAATCGGAAAAGTTCTCCTGAGTTTCATCCTTAAAGAGCTTTGAGAGAAAGGGTACGCTTAAGTGGAGCATGTCGGCATAAAGCTGCAAGGAGAGGTCCACATTGCCAATATCCGCTTCAATATGGGTTTTAAGCTGATTGATAGCATCGGTGTATTTGTTTTTCTTCTTGCTCTTAACGAGGCTTAGAACATTATTGACCGTTGCCCGCATATCCTCTTCCACCATGTAAACATCGGAGAAGGACTCAAACCGGGTGGTTATCTCCTCATCGTTCAAGCCGATGCTCTCACTGTAGATTTGGTTCATTTTCAGAAAATTGAGTATCTGGTAGTGAAACTGAATATAGGCCTGCTGAAGGACATCATTGGGCAGTGCGTTGCTTTCAAAGGTTTCAAAGGCGGGACGGATATGATCCAACACCTTTTGATAATCCAGTGTGGACAGCACCTGGGTAAGCCTGTCAAAGGTGCTGAAGATCTCATAGTAGGCCATAAATTGCTTTCCAGAGGGGCGGCCGTAGAAAATAGCCTCCTTGTTCCCGCTGGAGAGGCTGTAACGCCTTACATAGACGGCTTCTCTGTAGGACAGATAAATCTCCTCCATTTGTGCCATAACACTGCCAACCGTAATTAAGGGGCTGCATTCACAGTTGGAGGCAAGGCTGCTTACAAATTGGGTAATTCGATCGTCCAGAAGCATATAATCCCACAGGTTCAGCACCACCACCCACTCATGGGGATTTAAGGCCGCTACGTCGCACAGAACACCCTCCATGTCGGCGAAAAAGCCGTTTATTAGCGCCTGGGGCAAGCTTTTGCCGCTTTCCTTCAAGTAGATGGCCACGGCTACAAAATAGGGATACCTAAATTTGTTTTTATAGTACTTGTATTCCTCCTCATAGCCCTCTGTTTCACCACAGGTAATAAAGTCCGCCATAAAGCGTTCTCTTTTCAGCATTTGACTGCCGCTTTGCTTCTTTTCAAGTGTATTCTTTTCCAAATACAGAGCCTCGAAGGTGCTTCCAAGATCCCGAAGCTCTGCAATGCGGCTGAAGGAGCCTTTATTTGCGTCAGGCTCGTTCCAGTGCTTAATGGAGTTAATGAAATGATAGAGGGGACGATAATTGGATACGGAAAAGGGTATGGCCAGAAGCACGCCGATGCCCAGCACCAGGGCGCATAAAAGGATAAGGAGCTTGCCCACACTATAGGCCGCATAGGTGTACTGATCCTTTTGTATGTAATAGATATAGCGCCAGTCGGTGGTATTCCCATCCTTAAAAAAGGCCACATAGGCTTTGTCCTCCCATTTGAAGGAAAAGCCGTTATCCACGGGCTCCCCCCGGGTTCGGCTTTCCATATAGGCTTTTTGGATAACGGACGGGTCAATGGCGCCCCCTTTGCCTAAAACAAGTTCCCCCTCCTGGTTTAATATAAGGATGGAACCGTTTCCCATGGAGGATTGGTACACCAGCTTGTTAAGATTATCGGCGCTGATATTAAGCTGAATCACTCCAAAGGGGTTTTTGCCGATAAGCGGGCATTGTATAAATACGGATACCACATCCTCCTTGGCAGATATAATATCCTTGTAATAGGCTGTGGAGTACGTATGGGCGCCTACACGCCTCAATACGGAGCCCGAATTCAGAAGCTCGTCAAAATAGTGGGCATCCGGGTATTCATCGTACTCCCAGATGGACTGGTTTGACATGAACACCTGGTCCTTAAGCTTGGAATAAATGGCTACGGAATGGACAAAGGACATGGAGGAGGTCATGGAGGTGAGGGTTTTATTCATTTCGTAAAGAGAGAGCAGGTATTGATCCTTAGTCATATTGGACGGCGTCTTGATAAAATTCCATACATCACTGTTGGTTGTCAGACTGTAACCCAGACTGTCAATTTGAGAGGTAGCAAACTCCACGGAGTGAATGCTCTGGGAAAGGACATCCATGGCGTTTTGCCTGGCCTGCTGTTCCATACGCAGGTTCATCGCATAGAAAAAGATACCTCCGATAATGCCTATAAGTACCGCAATCAAGGCGGTAAAGGAAAGGAAAAGCTTGACAAGAAAGGATGAGGAGGCTAAATTCCAAAGCTTTTTCATAAATCAGACGCCTTTCTCCTTGTTTTAGAGCGAAATCTTGTGTGTAAGCCAGGATCCGCCAGACGGCAGCTTGAGGGAAGAGGCTTAAAGCCGCTTCCCTCAAGCCCCGTCTTCGTAAAGGGGCAATGCTTGGCGATGGATTTTCGAATCAATTCTGCTTTTAAAAAAACCTTTATTTTTTATAATTAGCTTTATAAATTTCGTTGATTTTTCCCTTCACATTTTCGTAACCCTGATTTTTATATTCGGAAACCACATCCTGGTAGGCTTGTTCCGCAGTGTAGGAATTGCCGCTGATGACAGCCTTCAAATACGTGTCGTCGGCGAAGGTACCAATACTGGTGAAGAAATCCACCGCTTCCTGAAGACCCATAACCCGGGTGGGCAGATAACGGGTAAAGGGTACGGCAAGGGAGACTTCCAAAGCCTTGGCTTCAATACTCTTTACAGCCTGAATGGAGGCATCGGCGCTGGCATAGATTTTCATGTAGTCGGAAGCGGAAATAAATTCATTGGTCAGTATGGCGTACTCGCTTCTGTAGGTCATTTCAAGCTTTTCAACATCGCTGGTAAGCTTGTCGGTAGCTGCGTAAACACCGTCCACCAGGGAGTAGTAGCCCATTTCATCCGTGCCGTATTTGACGGTGGACCAGCCCTCGGAAATCATCCAGTCAAGATATTCCACCGCAGCCTTGGGGTTTTTGCAGGAGGTGGTAATAGCATTGACAAAGAAGCAGGGCGGTTCCTTAAAATAGCCATACTGGCCCACTGAGGATGAAGGAAGGGGCATGGGTGCAATAACGGCGTTGGGATTGCCGGTTTTAATGGTATCGTATATATTGGTCAGGTAGTTGTAGCCGCAAGCCAGGATGCCGGTTTTTCCGCTTACGAAATCCTGCTGAACCTTTTCGGCGTTGTGGGTGACAAATTCAGGATCCACGTACTTTTTATCATACAGCTCTTTCTTATACCGGGTGGCGGCCCTGAAATTTTCATGGACCGTGTTGAGCTCCAGATCACCGGAAGCATTGGGAAGCCAGTCAGACATAACCCCGAACATGTTATTGACAAGGCCTGTGCCTATCCAGGCCAAATCCATGCCATAGGTATCCTTTTGGCCGTTTCCGTCGGGATCATCCTCGGAGAAGGCTCTTAAGACCTCTGTCAGCTCATCCTGGGTGGCAGGCATTTTAAGACCCAGATTGTCAAGCCAGTCCTGGCGGATATAGGCCATCCAGTTCACCTGCTTGGTTTCAGGACGAATCTGAGGAATACCGTATTCCACACCGTCTATAAGTCCTGTCTCACGGACATCCTCAGGGGTAATGGAACGGATATTGGATCCATAACTGTCAAGAAGCCCGGAAACCTCCATCAAAGAGCCTTGCTTGGCGTAGGTGGCAATAGCGTTAAGGTCAAAATCCATAATGATATCAGGTGCGCTGTTGGAGGCCAGCCATACCTGGGTGGTTTTGCCCACTTCCCAGCGGGGAACGGCCACAAAGGTCACCTTATCCAGCGGGCTGTTTTCATTAATCCATTGGGTCACATCGTTGGATTCATAGGTTCCCTTTTCAGGAGGTACGGTACCGCGGTCAAAGATCATAACGCTGACTTCACGGGGAAGGCCTTCATAGGGATCCTTCTCAGGCGCAGCCGATGAGGTTGCCGAAGAACCGGAGGGCGCAGGTGTTTTGGATGCCGGAGTTGCGGACTGTCCGCAGCCTGCTGCAGAGAAAACCATGAACAAAAGCATCAGAATAGAGACAAGCTGTCTTGAGTAACGTTTTTTCATAGAAGTTCCTCCTGTTAAATATTATTATACTACAGCCGTTGGTTAAGGCGGCTGATGACCTTTACAGAATAAAAAGAAGAATCCCGTTCCGACATTTACAATTAATTCCAGTTCAATAGCACTTCTAAGGCTATATGACCTCAATTAATTCCAGTTCAATTGCACTTCTAAGGCTATGACCTCAGCCCTTAATGGAGCCTATCATAACCCCCTTGACAAAGTACTTCTGCAGGAAGGGATAAACCAGCAGAATGGGTGTTGTGGCAATAACAATAGCTGCGGATTTAACGGATTCCTGAGTTACGTTGCTCATGTCGCTCACATCCCGGACCGAATTCGTAATGGTATCCAGCGCAGCGGAATTGAGTATGTCCCGAAGCCGGACCTGAAGGGTTTTCTTTGCCGAGTCGGTGATGTAGAGCATGACATTGAAGTAGGCGTTCCAGTTGCCCACGGCATAAAAGAGGCCGATGGTGGCAAGCACGGGCAGCGACAGTGGAAGAATAATTCTGAAAAGGATTTGCCAGTCGTTGCAGCCGTCTATGGATGCCGATTCCTCCACGCTTATCGGCATGGCTTCGAAGAAGGTTTTCATAACAATCATGTTATAGGTGCTTATGGCGCCGGGCAAAATAACGGCCCAGTAGGTATTGTAAAGGCCCAGGGCCTTAACAAGCAGAAAGTTTGGAATCATGCCTGCGCTGAAGAGCATGGTAAAGGTAATGAACATAAGTATGGGGCTTCTTCCCCTGAGCCTTTTTTTAGACAAGGGGTAGGCTGCAAGGACGGTCATAACCATATTCACGCCGGTTCCCACGAGAGTGAGGTACACGGTGTTTTGCATGGACTGAAGCAGCGTACCTGCCGTAAAAACCGCTTTATAGGTTGACAGATTGAAATTGACGGGCCAGAACAAAACCTTTCCCGTTAAAACCGAGCTTTCGTCACTGAAGGAGGTGGCCAGGATGTTGAGAAAGGGCAGCAGGGTTGTGAGCACCACCAGTGTCAGAAAGACATAATTGA